>JALYXZ010000037.1 GCA_030946825.1 Chloroflexota bacterium
GGCCGCTGCTGAGCGTCGGGCCGTTCCCGACCGCACCGCCCCTGCCGAGCGTGCCACCGCTGCCGACCGCACCGCCCCTTCCGAGCGTGCAACCGCTGCTCAGCGTGGTGCCCAGCGTGCCCGTGTCGGCGCTACCGACCTTCAGCCTCGCCCCGACATTCAGCGTCCCCCCGCTCGCGTCCCCATCCGGGACCGGTCCGTCCTCCGGGTCACTCCAGCCTGCCGCGTCAGCCGGCCCGACGGAGTCGCGGACTTCGCGGAGCCCGCGGGCCACGGCGACTGCCGAGGCATTTGGGACCACCCCGGCACCGGGTACCGGTCCGGGATCCGCGGCACGATCCGGAGCGACGAGCGCTTGGACCACACCCGCCGGGGGCGAGGCGCCATCGGGCGGGATCGGGATCATCGGCCTGCCGGGGCTGGCGATCGGCATTCCGGCGACCTTGGTGTTCGCCATCGTGCTGGCCCAAATCGCCTTCGGAGGCGCCTGGCTGCCGGTCGTGCGGCGTACGCTGGGATCGATCGGGCTGCAGCGGTCGAAACCGCCCGACCCGGAGGTGGACCAACCACTCAGCTGAGGTGCCGATGGACGAGCGAGCGGAGATCGAGAGCTTCATCTCCGAGCTCGAGCCCGGCGTGGCTGACATCGTCCGCGCCGCCAGGGCGACCATCCTGGCGATCATCCCCGAGGCTATCGAGCAGCTGGACCCCGCCGACCGCCTGGTGGCCTACGGACGCGACCGCAGCTATCGGGGCATGATCTGCGCGCTCGCCGTCCAGCGGTCGTACGTCAACCTCATGTTCGCCAAGGGGACGCAGCTTCCGGATCCGAGCGATCTGCTCGTCGGAACGGGGAAATCGGCTCGCCACGTGAGGTTGAGCGGGCCGGAGGACGCCACGAAGGCGGAGATCATCGAGCTGCTGGCCGCTGCCGCCGACCTGACCCCATGACCTCGGCATCCGGCGGACATGCGAAGTGCCCCGAAGGAACCGCGCCCGACGCGGCGGTACGAGACCGCCGAATCGGCACCGGAACCGTTGATGCAATCGCTCGGATCCGGGATCGCTGGCCCCTTCGGGACGACCCAAGCATAGGTCTCCCGAACCGGGCGACGCAATGCCCCTTTTCCCCGACTTTTGCGACGCGTGGGGGGCTCATCCACATCGCTTCCACATCGGTACCGATGCGCAGGCAATGACACCGGTCTCGCGGTCGATCCTGGCTTTCGCAGCGTTCGGCGGCATGTTCGGTACCTGGCAGGTGCTGCTCCCCGATCTGGTCCGGCACCTGGGCATCAGCCCGCCGCTGCTCGGGCTGGCGCTGTCGATCGGCTTCGTCCCGTCCATCCCGATGTCGCTGCTCGCAGGTCGGTTGATGGCGCGGCACGGAGCGGGCGTCGTGGCGCTCGCCAGCGGAAGCGCGCTGGCAGCCTGCCTTGTCGGTTTCAGCCTGGTCGGCTCGTATCTGCCGTTCGTGGTGCTGGCCTGCGTCTTCTTTGCGGCCAGTGGCTCGTTCGACGTCGCGATCAATGCAATGGCCATCCATCTCGAGCAGGAGCGCCGTTCGCGGCTCCTCACCTGGCTGCACGCGGCCTACAGTGCCGGTGGCTTCGCGGGCGCGGTCTTGGCCGGCGTGAGCCTGGCGCTGGGCGCTCCGTTCATGTCGCTGCTGCTTGCCGCGGCAGCATTGACCCTCGCGGTCGCGATCATCCTGCGGCGCGCACGGAGCACCGCGGCCGATGTCCCGCCCGGCACCGCGCGATCGGCTCTCCGCGATCCGGTGCTGCTCCTGCTCGCCGCGACCGCCGCGTTCGCCCTGGTCGGAGAGAGCGCGATGGAAAGCTGGTCGGCGATCTACCTGCGCAACGGGCTCGGACTGCCGGTCGTGGTCGGCGCGCTGGGCGTGGCGATCTTCCACGGCATGATGGCGCTGGGCCGGGTCCTCGGCGGGGCGGGCATCGCCCGCCTCGAGCGCTCGACCGGCCTTGTCGTGGCGGGGAGCCTGGCGGCGGCGGGCATGCTGCTGGCGGTCGCAACCACCGACCCGGTCGTGGTGCTGGTCGGGTTCACGATCGTCGCCGCCGGCCTGTCGGTGACCTTCCCGCTCGTGCTGTCATGGGCCGGCGCGCGCCGACCAGCGTCCGGCGGCAGCGCCGCGGCCGCCATCATCTCGATTGCCTATTCGGGATTCCTGGTCGGGCCGGCAGTGATCGGGGGATTGGCGCAGCTCGCGTCGCTCCGCGTGGCGCTGCTGACGGTGTCGCTGTGTGGGCTGCTGATCATCCTCGGCGGAGTGACCGCCGGACGGGTCTCGCGCGCGAGGCAGGTCAGCGCCCGGGGCTGACAGAGGCGGCGTCGGGGACGGTGTGGTCCGGTGGCCGACTCCCGCTCGCCGGCAGCCTGACCTCGAAGCGCGCGCCGCCGGGGATGCGGTTGCTCACCGAGATCGAGCCGCCGTGACTGCGCGCGATCCACGCGGCGATCGCGAGGCCCAGGCCGGTCCCCCCGGGCGGTGCCCCCGGCGCCCGCCAGAATCGGTCGAAGACGTGCTCCACGTCCTCGGGCCGGATGCCAGGTCCGGCATCGTCCACGGTGATCGAGACGTGACCGCCGACGTGACGCACCGCGACCGTCACGTCCCCGCCCATCGGGCTGTGCGCGATCGCGTTGTCAACCAGGATGGTGATCAGCTGTGCGAGGCGCTGCGGGTCACCGACCATCGGCGCCGGGCGCGGATCGAGATTGAGCTCCACCTCGCGACCGGCGGCCAGGGCGACCATCGGCGACATCGCCTCGGCGGCGACATCGGCGAGGTCGAGCGGGCGCTGCTCGAGCTCGACGACCCCGGAATCGGCGCGTGCCAGCAGGAGCAGGTCACCCACCATCCCGGTCAGGTGGTCCACTTCGTCGCGGATGTCACGCACTGCCTCGCCGACGGCCCGCACCGGCTTGTCGGCATGCCGCTCCAGGTGCTCGACGCTGGCCCGGATGACGGAGAGCGGCGTCCGAAGCTCGTGGCTCGCATCGGCGGCGAATTCGCGCTGGCGCCGCAGCGATTCGCGGATCGGGACCAGCGCGCGACGTGCGTACAGCGCGCCGAGCGCGCTGGCGCCGATCACCGCCATCCCGCCGCCGATGACCAGCACCAGGATCAGGGTCTCGAGCGTCCGCCGCTCGGTCGTGCGGTCCTGCGCCACCTGGACCGTGAAAGTCGCCCCGTTGACCAGCAGCGGGGCACTGAGGATGCGCACCGGGACGCCGCCGGCATCGGTGACCAGGACGTCCTGACGCCCCGCCCGCGCCGCCGCGACGCCGGCCCAGTTGGGAAGGCCAGCCGGCTGGAACTGTCCGGCGACCCGGTTGTCGGGGCCGACGATCAGGGCGAAGGTTCCCGCCGTCGAGCCGCCGAAGCGCTGGCCGGTCGGCGTGTCGGCCGGTGGCGGAGCTCCCGCGGCACGGCGCTGGATCTCGTCCAGCCGGGTGCGGAGCTGCTGCTCGCTGCTCGCTGCGAGCGTCGCGGCGACCACCAGGTAGGCCGCGATCCCGAGCAGCAGGAGCACGACGAATGTGCTGCCGCCGCTCCACGCCACCAGCCTCCATCGGACGCTCCGCAGCATCCGGGCGTCGGGGGAAACGCCCTGGCTGCCCCCACGCGGCCCGCGGTCGGGGGGCGGAACGCCGGTACGGCTCATGCCGATGAGGCCGGTCGCATCCGATAGCCGACGCTGCGGACGGTCTCGATCAGGTCGCCGGCGCCTCCGAGCTTGGTGCGCAGGTAGTGGACGTAGGCGTCGACCGAGTTGGGGGTCACCGCCACGCCGTACGGCCACGCCTGGTCCAGCAGCTGATCTCGGGTGAGCACCTGGCCGCCGTGGCGCAGGAACGACTCGAGCAGCGAGAACTCACGTGGGCTGAGGCTGACGTGTCGCCCGTCCACGGAGACCCGCCTCGCGTCCTCCTCGAGGAGGATCGGGCCGTTCTCCAGCCGCGCGCCGGGGCGGTTCGGAGCGATCGCCGAGCGCCGCGACAGAGCTCGCAACCGCGCGGAAAGCTCCTGGTAGGCGAACGGCTTGACGAGGTAATCGTCGGCGCCGGCGTCCAGGCCGGTGACCCGGTCGTCGATCGTGTCGCGCGCGGTGAGGACCAGGATCGCCACCGGCGAGCGGGCGCGACGCACGCGGCGGGCGACCTCGAGCCCGGACATGTCGGGCAGGCCGACGTCCAGGATGACGAGCTCGAACGCATCTCCGTCGAGCAGCTCCAGCGCCGTGGCGCCGTCCTGTGCGAGCTCGACCAGGTGGCGGTCCTCCTTCAACAGGCGGACGAGCAGAGGGCCGAGCTTTGGGTCGTCTTCAACGACGAGGAGTCGCATGGGCCTCCAGGCAGCATGATGGGCCGTTGGTCAGCGCGTCACCGACTGTGCACCACGGACCTAAGAATCTCCTGAGAACGCTCTGATCTTGTCGCGGGAGGGCGGGCACCGACGCGCGAGCACGGCGGGAACGACGCGCGAGCGACGCGGGCACCGAGGGTATCGGCTCTGCCACCATTGGGCAGTGTGCATCGCCCGCCCTTCCGGAGTCTCGGCGCGATGAAACGGTGACCAGGATCCTGCGCATCGGTGTGATTGGCTGCGGGGCCATCGCGCAGATCATGCACCTCCCCCACCTGCGTGACCTCTCGGACCGATTCGTGGTGGCGGCGCTGTGCGACCTCGACGCGGCGCGCCTGGAGCTGGTGGCCGACCACTACGGGGTAGCCAGCCGCAGCAC
>JALYXZ010000048.1 GCA_030946825.1 Chloroflexota bacterium
GCCGTCCTGCGCTGGGCTAGGCGGGGTTACGGAGAGTGCCGTGACGGTGTGGCCGAGCTGCTGCGCCCGCGCCAGGGCGTGGCGCCCGATGCGGCCGGTGGCTCCGAAGGTCGCGATCCGCATCACCCCAGCTCCCGCGCGTCATCGAGGACCGCAGCCAGGGCGCGGGCCTGTTGTCGCCGGCGCAGGGGCGAGGAGGCGCTGTCTGCCAAGGTAATCGCGGCCTTCCACACCGCCCAGCCGCGGGCCCGGCGCCACGTGCCGTCATCGACCTCGACCGCTTTCCGGAATACCTCGCGACTGGATCGGTCGAACCAGGTGAACGCGATGACCAGGTCGCACGCAGGGTCCCCGACGCCCGCACATCCGAAGTCCAGCATGGCGTGGAGGCGCCCGTCGCGGAGCAGGACGTTGTCGGCCTCAATGTCCCCGTGGAACCAGACCGGCTCGTGCTTCCATCGGCTTTCCACCGCTTCGTCCAGCACTCGCTCGACGGTCACCGATTCCCTCGTCGAGAGGGAGCGGCATGCACGCCTCGCCTCGTCCACGTAATGCTCCAGGGGGGTGCCGCGATACAGGGTCAGCGGTCCGGCCGAGGGTCCACCGGCCGTCGGCACTCGCCGCAGCGCCACGAGGAACGCTGCCAGGTCTCGAGCCAGGCGGACGCTGTCTGTGTGGTGGGAGAGGCTCAGGACCTGCCCGTCGAGCCACCGCCCGATGGACCACGCGAACGGATAGCCAAGGCCCGGCTGACCAAGTTCGAGGGGCTGCGGAACCCGGATCGGCAGGTGTGCTGCCAGGTATGGCAGCCAGCGGTGCTCCTTGACGACCTGCGAGGTGTACCCAGCAGCGCTTGGCAATCGCGCCGCCAGTTCCTTGCCGATGCGAAAGGTCCGATTGTCCCAACCCTGCGGCGAGGCCGGAACGACCGGAAGTGTCGCCCATCGGGGAAACTGATCCGCGATCAGCCCCGCCACGAGGCTCGAATCGATGGGATCCGGCCGAAATTCAGGAGGTCCGCGTCTTGCCACGGATGCGGGCCTCCGCCCGGAACGAGGCGAGCGCCTGCCCAGCCTGCATTGCGGCCCGTCCTCGTTGGTCCGGCGTGAGGCCCAGCAGCTCGCGGATCAGGGTGCGGTCCACACCTCTCCCGAGGCGCGGCTCCACCTCGAGGCGGTGACCGGTCGCTTCGAGCAGACGCTGCATGGTGTCGAGCCGCGGAACGGTCGCGCCGCGCTCGATTCGCGCAATGGAGGACTGCGGGATGCGGGCCAGGTCAGCCAGCTCCCGCTGCGTCAGGCCCGATGTGCGCCGCGCCGATCTCAGCATCCGTGCGGCTGTCACGCGAGCAACACTAGCATGATGCCTAATTCGCTATCAACCTGGCTGGTCGCGTCAGCGCATCCGATGCAAGATGCTGAGGTAGCACGCGCGCGAAGGAGGAAGATGCCGACGCTCTCCGTGAACGGCGTGGACCTCGCCTACGACGAGGCCGGCTCCGGCGAGCCACTGCTGCTGGTCCACGCGGGGATCGCCGACCGGCGCATGTGGGACGACGTGCTGCCTGCGCTCGCCGAGCGGTTCCGCGTCATCCGCCCGGACCTGCGCGGCTACGGCGACACGCCGCTCCCCTCCGGTGAGTTCGTGTACGGGGCCGATCTGGTCGAGCTGCTGCGCGCGCTGGGCGTGGCGCGGACCTCGATCATCGGTGTGTCGATGGGCGGCCAGGTGGCGCTCGACGTGGCGATCGCGCACCCCGAGGTCGTCGATCGACTGGTGATCGTCGCGGCGGGGATCGACGGTTGGCAGCACTCGGCGGGCATGCGCGAAGCCTGGGAGCTCGAGGAGGCGGCGTGGGAGGCCGGCGACCTCGACGAGGTGGCATGGATCAACGTCCGCACCTGGCTCGACGGGCCCACGCGCGGGCCGGAGGCGCTCCCGGCCGAGACGCGGCAGCGCGTCTTCGAGATGCAGCGCAGGGCGCTCGATCACGACAACGACGACGCCAAAGGTGGCTGGCTGACGCCGTCGCGCCGGGCACGCCTGGGCGAGGTCCGGGCTGCCACGCTGGTCGCGGTGGGCGAGCTGGACCAGCCGGATTTCGGCGAGATCGCCCGCGTCCTCGCCACCGAGATCCGCGGCGCGCGGTTCGTATCGCTCCCCGGGGTGGCCCACCTGCCGCCCATGGAGGATCCCGGGGCCTTCAGCCGCCTTGCGCTCGACTTCCTCGGCTGAGCGGGACACTTCGCCTACACTGATCGGAGACCATCGCCATGATCACCAGGTTGAACGTCGCCTCCATCTACGTCCCCGACAAGGACGAGGCGCTCGACTTCCACGTCAACAAGCTCGGTCTCGAGAAGGGCTCGGACTTCACGCAGGGGAACTACCGCTGGCTGACGGTCCGTGTCCCCGGCGAGCCCGGCGTCGAGATCTCGCTGGAGCAGCCGGGTCCGCCCCTCCACGACGAGGCGACCGCCGAGCAGCTCCGCGAGCTGATCGCCAAGGGCGCGCTCAGCGGTCTCGTCTTCCATACCGATGACGTGCGCCGCCTCTACGAGCAGCTCCAGGAGCGAGGCGTCACGGACTTCACCCAGGAGCCGATGGACCACTTCTATGGCACCGATATGGGCCTTCGCGATCCGTTCGGCAACGCGATCCGGATTCTCCAACGCGCCAAGGCCGCCGCGGCAGCGACCAGCTGACCCATCCCCTCGAAGGAGACAATCCCGTGCCTGACACGAAGCCCTCGACCAAGCGGACGAGCACATCCCGAAAGTCCGGCAACGTCTGGACCGATGAAGAGCGGGCCGCGATGCGGGAGAGCGCCCGGGAGCGAAAGACCGCGTCCCACCGCAGCCCTGACCAGGAGCGCGCCGAGGGCTTGCGCGACGTGCTCGCCAAGATCGGCCAGATGCCGCAACCAGATCGCGGCATGGCGGAGCGGATCCACGCGCTCGTCTCGGAGACGGCGCCAGGCCTCGTGCCGAGGACGTACTACGGGATGCCGGCGTACGCCAAGGGCGGGAAAGTGATCTGCTTCTTCCAGCCCAAGTCCAAGTTCAAGGTGCGGTACGCGACATTCGCCTTCCAGCCCGACGCCACGATCGACGACGGCGAGATGTTTCCAACCGCCTTCGCGCTGATCGAACTTACGCAGGCCGCGGAGCGCCGGATCGCCGAGCTCGTCAAGAAAGCCATGGGCTGACTCCTGTCCACTGACGGGGGAGCCATCGAGGTACGGGGCGCCCGCGAGAACAACCTGCGCAACGTCAGCTTGGACATTCCCAAGCGCCGCTTATCAGTCTTCACCGGCGTGTCGGGCTCCGGCAAGAGCTCGCTGGTGTTCGAGACGATCGCCGCGGAGTCACAGCGGCTGATCAACGAGACCTACAGCGCCTTCGTGCAGGGCTTCATGCCCACGCTGGCGCGACCGGACGTCGACCACCTGGAAGGGCTGACGACGGCGATCATCGTCGATCAGGAGCGGATGGGGGCCAACGTCCGCTCCACGGTCGGGACCGTCACCGACGCCAACGCGCTGCTCCGGATCCTGTTCAGTCGGCTCGGGCAGCCGCACATCGGCGGCCCGCAGGCGTTCTCCTTCAACATCCCCTCGGTCCGCGGTGCCGGGGCGATCACCGTCGAGCGCGGTGCCGGCACGACCGAGAGGCGGAGCTTCAGTGTCGCCGGCGGCATGTGTCCGCGCTGCGAGGGCATGGGTACCGCGAATGACATCGACCTGACCCAGCTCTACGACGACGGCAAGTCGCTTGCGGAGGGCGCCATCACGGTCCCCGGCTACACCGCGGATGGATGGTCGGTGCGCATCTACTCCGAATCCGGCCTCCTCGATCCGAACAAGCCGATCCGCGACTACACCGAGGCCGAGCTCCACGACTTCCTCCACAAGGAGCCGGTGAAGGTCAAGCTCAGCGGCATCAACCTGACCTACGAGGGGCTGGTCCCCAAGATCCAGAAGTCGTTCCTGTCCAAGGACGTCGACGCACTGCAACCCCACATCCGCGCGTTCGTCGAGCGGGCGGTGACCTTCAGCAAGTGCCCCGAGTGCTCCGGCACCCGACTCAACGAGGCGGCTCGCTCGTCGAGGATCAACGGGGTCAACATCGCCGATGTCTGCGCGATGCAGATCAGCGACCTGGCCGGTTGGGTGCAGCACCTGGACCAGCCATCCGTGGCGCCGCTGCTGGCAACCCTGGGGCGGACCCTGGAGTCGTTCGTCAATATCGGGCTCGGCTATCTGAGCCTCGACCGTCCTTCCGGCACGCTCTCGGGCGGCGAGGCGCAGCGCACCCGGATGATCCGCCATCTCGAGTCGTCGCTGACCGACGTGACCTACGTATTCGACGAGCCGACCATCGGCCTTCACGCGCACGACGTCGAGCAGGTGATCGCCCTGCTCCGGCGCCTCCGTGACAAGGGCAACACGGTCCTCGTCGTGGAGCACGACCCGGAGGTGATCCGGATCGCCGACCACGTCGTCGACATGGGACCCGGGGCCGGCTCCCACGGCGGAACGGTCGTGTACGAGGGCACCGTCGCCGGCCTCGTTGCGGCGGAGACGGCCACCGGCCGCTACCTCGACGTCCGGCAGGAGCTGAAGCCCACGCCGAGGGCGCCTCGCGGCTCGATCCGGATCCGCAACGCGCGGCTCCACAACCTCAGGGACGTCTCCGTCGATGTTCCGCTCGGCATGCTGGTGGCGGTGACCGGGGTGGCAGGTTCCGGAAAGAGCTCACTGATTCACGGTTGCCTGCCGCGGAACGACCCATCGGTGACGGTCATCGATCAGTCCGCCATCCGTGGCTCGCGGCGTTCCAACCCGGCGACCTACACCGGCATCCTCGACCCGATCCGGACGGCGTTCGCCAGGGCCAACGGCGTCAAGCCGGCCCTCTTCAGCGCCAACTCCGAGGGTGCCTGCCCAGCGTGCAACGGCCTGGGCACGATCTACACCGATCTCGGCTTCATGGCCACCGTGGCCAGCCTGTGCGAGGTGTGCGAGGGCCGCCGCTACACGGACGAGGTTCTCGGGTATCGGCTGCGCGGGCGGAGCATCGTCGAGGTCCTGGCCATGCCGGTCGAGGACGCCCGCGAGTTCTTCACCGAGCGTCCGGTCCGGGTGATGCTCGACCGCATTACCGATGTCGGGCTCGGCTACATCTCGCTCGGCCAGGCGCTCGACACGCTGTCGGGCGGTGAGCGCCAGCGCCTGAAGCTGGCGATCGAGATGTCGGGCGACACCGAGGTCTACGTCCTGGACGAGCCGACGACCGGGCTCCACATGCAGGACGTGGCGAACCTGATCGGCCTGCTCGACCGGCTGGTCGAGGCGGGACGGACCGTGATCGTCATCGAGCACAACCTCGACGTCGTCGCCCGGGCCGATTGGGTGATCGATCTGGGTCCGGGCGCCGGACACGACGGCGGGCGGGTGATCTTCGAAGGGCCGCCGGGCGAGCTGGTCGAGGCCGGTGGCTCGCTGACCGGGCTGCATCTTCGGCGGCGGCTGGAACCTGCCGCGCCGCCTTGAGCGATACGCCGTTCTACCTAACCAATGATGTACGACGCTACGAGGTACATCGCAAGGGCCGCAGCGACCAACAGGACGAGAGAGATTAAGATCGCTCGAGTTCTCATCGGACTACCTCGTGTTGGTTCCGATTGGCGCGAGCTTGCTCAGACGGCCGCGTAGGCCAGAAGGATGACGCCCGAGTCGAACGCGCGCCGCCCGGTGAGCCGCATGCGGATCGGGGTCTCGAGCGTCGGGAAGAAGGGCGTCCCGGCTCCCAGGACGACCGGGTGGACGAGAAGCCGGTATTCGTCGACCAGGCCACGCCGGATGAAGGCCGATGCCAGCGTCGGGCCACCGAGGTCGAGTTCGCCCTCGAACTCGGCCCTCAGCCGGTCGAGCTCGTCGCCGACGTCGCCGCGCACCAGCCGGCTGTGCCAATCCACCCGGTCGAGCGTCGACGAGAAGACGACCTTCGGTGTCTCCTTCCAGATCCGGGCGAAGTCCAGCATCGCCTCGGTTGCCGATGGATCGGACTCCGGGGTCGGCCAGTAGGCCGCCATAGTTTCGTACAGCCGTCGGCCATAGAGGAATGCGTCCGCCTCGCGTGCCCGGTCGTTGAACCAGGCGTGCAGCTGCTCGTCGACGTTCGCCCACTCGAGCCCGTGGTCGGGCGTCTCGACGTAGCCATCGAGCGACACGTTCATCGAGTACACCAGTTTTCCCATCCGCGGCTCCGATCTTCAGCCATTCCGTCCGTGACTGAACCGTTGCTCGGTGGCACAATGGCTGTTCCGCTGTGTGCCCCGCCACATCTGCCGCGCCGGCGGGTCACAGATCGGCAAACTGGAGGTTTCCCACATGTCACAGATCACCACAGCGACTGCCAACAAGCCCGCCTGGGTCGAGCTTTCGACTCCGGACACGGCCGCGTCCGGCGACTTCTACTCACGGCTCTTTGGATGGAGCGTGGAGGTCTCCCCGGACGCCCAGTATGGCGGCTACGCCATGGCCAGGATCGGCGATGCCGATGTGGCCGGCATCGGACCCAAGCAGTCCGACCAGGCGCCCACCGCCTGGGGCATCTACATCGGCACCGATGAGGTCGACGCCCTGGGCAACAAGGTGCAGCAAGCGGGCGGGACCGTGCTCGCAGCGCCGTTCGACGTCGGCGACCAGGGCCGCATGGCCGTCTTCCAGGATCCGACGGGGGCGGTCATCTCCGCCTGGCAGGCCGCCAAGATGCGGAACTTCAAGTCCAACGAGCCGAACACGCTCGGTTGGATCGAGCTCAACGCCCGGGGCCTGGAGAAGGCGATCCCGTTCTACGAGTCGGTCTTCGGTTGGACGCACAGGAAGACTCCGTTCGGCGAGGGCCAGGAGTACACCGAGTTCCTGGTCGACGGCGACAGCGTGGCTGGCGCGATGGAGATGAATCCGATGGTGCCGGCCAACGTGCCGAGCTACTGGGCCGCCTACTTCGGGACCGACGATGTCGACGCCACCTACCGCAAGGCGATCGAGCTGGGCGGTCGCGAGATGCTCGCACCCCAGGACTATCCTGGCGGCCGCTTCGCGATCCTGAGCGATCCGCAGGGCGCGACATTCGCCCTGTTCAAGAGCGCCGGCCAGTAGGGACCGTTTCCAGCACGCCGGGGCGCGGTTTAACCCGCCCCGGCGTCGCTTCACTCTGCTCGGCGCGGCCGCCGTCAGAAGTCGCGGCGTCCGCGGAACGAGTCTTCCACGAAGCCCCGAGTCCGCTCGTAGACCGCGATTCGGTGGCCGCCCGGCGTCGTGAACGAGCTGCACGGACCGGGCGGAATCTCGAGCGTGGCCTCTCGCTTCCAGCCGCGAGCCTCGAGCGCGGTGAGCGCCTGACCGAGGGCGGCCACGCGGTAGATCAGGATCGGGCGCTCGCCGGTTACGTGGTCGGCGAAGAGCAGGCGAGGCGGCGCGTCGGCGAGCTCGACCATCGCCACCCGCGTCCCCATCCCCTCGATGGCGAATGCCAGTCGTCCGCCGAGCACGTCGATGAAGTAGGCGACCTCCTTCGCGACGTCACGGCTCGGGGTGTAGATGAAGTCGAGCGTCTCGAAGGGCAGCGCGGAGGGCTTGTCGGTCTCATCGGTCGGTTCGGTCACGCGGTGGAGCATACGCACCGCTTCGGGCTTCGCAGCGCAGCTGGGCGCCCTCGCGTGGGACATCACTGCGCCGCGCGGGGTTAGGCTCCGATGACACCGAACCCAAGTGAGCGCGCGGCGTGCGCGAGTCGTATGTCGAACGTGACGATCGGCAGCGAACGGCCTCCGGCCCGCTCGGCTGCGGCGAGGTGCAGAGCATCCAGCGATCTCGCTCCGGCAACGATCCCGAGCTCGGCTGCTCGGCGGCAAACCAGGTCATCGAGTGCCACCACCAAGGTCCGCTCCCAGTCACGTTCGAACGCCACGGACGCTGCTGTGCGCTCCGCGTCACCGAGTCGCCGGTGGATTGCGAGCATGACCTCCACGAACGTATGCCGACCGGTCACCCATTCGGGGTCGCCAAGGAGTACCGACTCCGCCGTGTCACTGTCGTCCTCTCCGACGTAACGCTTGATGAGGGCGCTGCTGTCCGCGTAGAGGGTCACGCCCCTCGGTCCCGGAAGATCAGCTCGGTCGTCGTCGGCGTGCCCGGGAGCGGCCGTTGACGCACCACCGGAGTCGGCGGACGGTCTGCCTGGCGGGTGATCCAGCCCTCTGCAAGACCGCGGTCCAGGTTAGCGCGTCCCGGCACAGGCACGATCTGAGCCACGCGTCTCCCGCGGCTCGTGACCGTGATGACCTCTCCGCTGGCCACTCGCTCGAGGTGGGCAGAGAGGCGCGCCTTCAGTTCGCGAACCCCGATCTCCATGTGGTCATCTTACCATCACGCACAGACGCGGCGTGACCACATCTTTAGACCCCGAGGCTCCTCGTCGCCTGCGGCCTCACCCCGCCGCCGTGGTTCGCCCTTCCCGACCGAACCAGGCGCCTCGCTCAGCGCTGCGCCCGAAGCGCAGGTAGAGCGACGGCAGCACGAACAGGTTGAGCAGGGTCGAGGTGATCAGCCCGCCCAGGATGACGATCGCCAGCGGATGCTCGATCTCGTGGCCGGGCAGGTCGCCGGCGATGGCCAGCGGCACCAGCGCCAGGCCGGTGGCCAACGCGGTCATCAGGATCGGGGAGAGGCGCTCACGCGCCCCGCGGATCACCAGCTCCGGCCCGAAGGGGACGCCCTCCTCCCGCTCGAGGTGCTGGAAGTGATTGATCATCATGATCCCGTTGCGCGCAGCGATACCCAGCACGGTGAAGAAGCCCACCAGCGAGCCGAGCGAGATGATCCCGCCGGTCAGCCACGCCGCGAGCACCCCGCCTACCAGGGCGAAGGGCAGCGTCAGGAAGGAGACGATCGCCAGGCGCGTGCTGCCGAATGCCGCCTGGAGCAGACCGAAGACGCCGATCACCGCCAGCAGCGCGAACAACAGCAGGCGGTCCTGGGCCGCTTGCCGCTCCGCGTACTCGCCCAGCAGCTCGGCGTGATAGCCCTGTGGGAAGCGGACCTGTGCCAGCGCCGCCTGGACCTCGCGGACCACCGCTCCCAGATCACGCTCGGTCACGTTGGCGGTCACGTCCATCTTGCGGGACCTTCCCTCGTGCTTGATTGAGTTGGGGGTGGGCACCATCCGCACGTCGGCCACCTGTGACAGGGGCAC
>JALYXZ010000062.1 GCA_030946825.1 Chloroflexota bacterium
GGCAGGCGGTGGCGATCGCGTCCGGCTCGAGCTCGAGGGCCTGCTGGACGCGACGATGGTTGATGCGCTGGCCCTCGCGCTCCTCCATCCACATTCTCGCCCCTCCCGCGCCGCAGCACATCCCCCGATCGTGATGCAGGGCCATCTCGCCCAGCTGCTGGCCCGGCACCGCCTCGACCAGCCGCCGTCCCGGGTCATAGACCTTGTTGTAGCGGCCCAGGTAGCACGCGTCGTGATACGCGACCACCGCATCGTGCGCGGTGTCCGGGCGCAGCCTCCCGTCGCGCACCAGCCGGTCGAGCAGCTGGGTGTGATGCACGACATCCACCCCGGCCAGGCCGAATTGCGGGTACTCGTTTCTGATCGTGTTGAAGCAGTGCGGGCAGCTCGCCACGATGGTGCCCACGCCATGCTCGTCATGCGCAGCGCCAAGGGTGCGCACGTTCTCCTCGGCAAGCATCTGGTAGAGGTACTCGTTCCCCGCCCGCCTGGCCGGATCGCCGCTGCACGTCTCCTGCGACCCGAGGACGGCGAACGGGACGTCGGCCTGCGCGAGCAGCTGCGCCATGGCGCGCACCACCTTGCGGTTGCGCTCGTCGAACGCACCGGCACAGCCAACCCAATACAGCACCGCGTCGCGGGCGATCGGACCGTCGGTCGTGCGCAGCTCCTGGACGTCGAGCCCCCTGGCCCAGTCGAGCCGTGCGCTCCGAGGCTGGCCCCACGGGTTGCCGGCGGTCTCCATGTTGCGAAATGCGGCGTTCAGCTCCTTGGGGAAGCGGCTCTCCTCGAGGACCAGGTTGCGCCTGACCTCGACGATGGTGTCGACGTGCTCGATCAGTACCGGGCAGCCCTCGACGCACCAGCCGCAGGTCGTGCACTGCCAGATCGCCTCCTCGGGAATCGCGTGGTCGACGATCGGCAGCTCGAGCGCCTCCCGGGCCCGATCGCGGGCCAGCTGGAGAGAGGCGTCGGACGCCTCCACTCCGCCGGCCGCGCCACCCTTGGCCGCGCGCTGCGCCCCGGCTGCCGCGGCGAGCGCCGTCTCCGTCATCGCGATCTGGTCGCGCAGGCCCTCCATGAAGTGCTTGGGGCTGAGCGTCTTGCCGGTCATGCTCGCCGGACAGAATTCCATGCACCTCCCGCACTCGGTGCAGGTCAGCGGATCGAGCAGGTGCCGCCAGGTGAGGTCACGGAGGGTTCGCGCTCCGAAGGTGACCTCCTCGCCCGCGGCAGGCTCGGCATCCAGATCCATCGGTCGCAGCGCGCCCCGTGGCTCCAGGTTGCGAAAGTAGACGTTCGGCTCGCTGGTGAAGATGTGCAGGTGCTTGCTGCGCGGAAGGTGAACGATGAATCCCAGCACGACGCCGATGTGCGCCCAAGCGAGGACCCCGTACGCCGTCGCGGCCGTCGCGGGCCCGACACCGGCGGCCGCCAGCAGCGTGGCCGTCGGGGCTGCCAGGATCGCGGCCGCGCGCGATGCCTCGGCGGGCTCGGCGATGTAGCGCAGCGCGTCGGCGGCCAGCTCGGTGAGCACCACGCCGGCGATCATCGCCAGGATCAGGTACGCATCGCGACTGAGCGCCAATCGTGCCGGGCGCTCAACGGTGCGCCGGTAGGCTGCGTACGCCAGGCTGAGCAGGATCAGGCCGATGAACAGGTTTGCGAAGAAGGTCACGATCGACCACAGCACGCCGCCGAGCGGCCAACCGAGCACCACTTGGACGAGGCCGTTGGTGAAGTAGTTACCGGTGGTCGCCAGCAGCACGACGAAGCCCCAGAAGATGAAGAAGTGCATCAGGCCCGGACCGGGGTCGCGCAGCAGACGCTGCTGACCCAGGACGAAGATGCCCAGGCCCTTGACCCGCTGCCACGGGTGGTCGCTGCGGTCCAGCGGCCGGCCGGAGCGCAGCATCATCATGTGCGGGGCGAGTCGCCGCCAGAAGAGGTAGGCCGAGAATCCGATCGGGAGGACGATCAGCGGATAGAACGGGATCGAGGGCGGCATGCGGCGCCCATCCTACCCGCCGTGCTGCGCGCTCGAAGCCCGGTCAGTGATCTCCGCCGGCGAGCTGCTCGAGCGCGTGTCGGAGCAGTGGCCGGATCGAGGTGAACGACTCGAGCGCGCCGCGGGGGGACCCCGGCAGGTTCACGATCAGCGTCCCCCCGCGCGAGCCGGCGATCCCACGTGACAGGGAGGCCATCGGTGTCGAGCTCCTGCCTGCCTGGCGCATCTGCTCGGCGATGCCGGGAATGTGACGCTCGATCACCCGTCGTGTCGCGGCCGGGGTCACGTCGCCGGGCGTCAGACCGGTGCCCCCGGTGGTCAGGATCAGCCGATACCCGCGCTCCACGAGTTCAACCAGCGTCGTCGCCAGGCGCTCCTCGTCGTCGGGAACCACCACGGCCAAGGGCGCGGTGGCGAATCCAGCCTCGCGCAGCGCGTCGACGAGGGCGGGGCCGCTCTCGTCAGGACGGGTGCCGGCCGCCGCACGGTTCGAGGCGGCGACCACGATTGCCTCGTGGTCGGCCGGTGCGGGCACTTCCTGCTCCCTGCCCGAGCGGTAGCGGCCGCTCGCGCCGCCCTCCTTCTCGACCAGCTCCAGCCGTTCGATTACGATGTCGCGCTGCAGCGCCTTGGTCATGTCGTAGACGGTCAGAGCGGCGATGCTCGCGGCGGTCAGCGCCTCCATCTCGACGCCGGTTCGTGCGGTGGCGGCCACCTCCGCTCGAATCAGCAGCCGCTCCCCATCGGGGGCAGGAGCCAGCTCGACATCGATCCGGTCGAGCGGCAGCGGATGGCAGAGGGGGATCAGCTCTGCGGTGCGCTTGGCCGCGGCGATCCCCGCCAGCTGCGCGACGACGAGGACGTCGCCCTTGGGTCCGCCGGCATCCAGGAGGGCGGACAGCACTTCCGCACGGAAGCGGACGGTCGCCGCCGCAACTGCACGACGCGGGGTCACCGGCTTGCCGCCGACATCCACCATCCGCGGCTCGCCGCGCGGCCCGAAGTGCGTCGGCTGCGTCATCCGCCCGCCTCCACGCTGGTCGGGTCCAGGATGATCGCGTCGTAGCGCTCTCCGGCCGCGGCCCGGGCGAGACCGCGAGGGATGGTCAGCAGCCCGTTCGCCGCCGCCAGCGATCGCAGCTGAGATGAGGCCTGGCCGCCCGCAGGACGGGCGCGCCAGTCCCCGGCCTGCCGTGAGAGGACGACGCGGAGGTACGCCTGTCGGTCGGGGTCCTTGTCCA
>JALYXZ010000072.1 GCA_030946825.1 Chloroflexota bacterium
CGGTGTAGATGCGAAGCAGCGCCTCCGTGCCGCTGAAGCGGATGAGCAGCCAGCTGCCATCCTCGCGGTAGAACTTGAAGCCGTCGCCGGTCTCCAGCGCTCGTCGGCGCACCACCGGCTGACCCGCGATCTCCGACGGCGCCTCTTCCTCGAGCCGCGCCAGGGTGTCGGCCTTGACGGCCTCGTAACCGTCGCGCGGGAAGCGGATGTCGGTGCGGTTGTAGTAGCTCGGCCCGGCGAGGGCCTGGAGCTCGGCGAGCACCTCGGAGGCCTTCTTGGCCTTGGTCAGCCACAGGTCGAGCAGGAAGAGCCCGGAGGCCAGGCCGTCACGCTCGGGTATATGCAGGCCGAATCCAAAGCCGCCCGACTCTTCGCCCCCGATCACCGCGTCGGTCTCGGTCATCTTGGGGCCCACGTATTTGAAGCCGACCCCGGTCTCGTATGCCTGAGTGCCGAAGATTTCCGCCAGGCGAGGCGCCATCGAGGTGGTGGTGACGGTGTACACCGCAGGACCGATCTGCCCGCGCACCTCGAGCAGGTACCAGTACAGCAGCCCATAGACCTGCAGCTGGTTGACGAAGACGCCCTCTTCGGTGGCCATTCCGACCCGATCCGCGTCCCCGTCGAACGCGATCCCGATCTCCGCGCCCCAGCGCGGGATCTCCTGCAGCCATTCGTCGATGTTGGGCCGGATCGGCTCCGGGTTGACGCCGCCGAAGAACGGATTGCGTTCCGAGTGCATCTCCCGCAGCGTCAGCCGACCGCCACCGAGCAGGCGGGGGAACCAGCCGGCACCGCTGCCGTAGATGGGCTCGACCAGGACACGGCGATCGGCGGCGCGGATCTTCTCGAGATCCACGATGGACGCCAGCTGGTCGCGAAAGCGCGGATACGGATCGAAGGTCTCGACCAGCCCGGCCCGTACCGCGTCGTCGTACTCGCGGCGCGGCGGCAACTGATCCTCGGGGTGGCGGTTCATGGTCGCCTCGATGGCGGCCAGCATCTCCGGCCCGGCGGCGCCCCCGGAGTCGGCCTTGACCTTGAAGCCGTTGTCCGTCCACGGGTTGTGGCTGGCGGTGATCACGATCCCCGCGCCGGTGTTGAGCTCGCGGGTGAAGAAGCTCCCGACCTGGGTGGGAACCGCGTCGGGCGGCGTGAAGCTGCGGATCCCGTGGGCGGCCAGCACCTCTACGCAGGCGCGCGCGAAGTATTCGCTGGCGAAGCGGCGGTCGCGGCACACCACCACCCCGCGCTCAGCTTCTCCACGTTCCTGGAGATACTCGGCAACACCGCGGGCGCAGCGGCGGACATTGTGGAACGTGTAGTCCTCGGCGATGGCTGCGCGCCAGCCATCGGTTCCGAACTTGATCTTGGTCACGGGCACTCCGGGCGTCTGGTGAGCAGTTCGTATGGTACCGACTCGCGACTATCGCGGGCGGCTGCGTGGGCCACCCACACGGCGCGGACGCGGCTGCCGCTCGGCGAGGGCGGAGACCCGGTCGAGCTCCGCCTGCAGCCGATCCACCGACGGACCGATCCGCCGGCCCTCGACCATCAGCCGCTCGCCGGCCACGATCCGGATCCGCGAAAACGGAAGCGGAACGAGCTGCCGGTCCCACCGCGCGGTGAGCCGGATGGCCGGAGACGCGGCCGCCGCCCAGGGCTGGATCGGCAGGCCCGCTGCACGCGCCACGATGGAGGCGCCGGGCTTTGCGACCCGGTATGGGCCGAAAGGGCCATCCGGGGTCACCACCAGCGAGCAGCCTTCCCGGCCGAGCGCGGCCATCGACAGTGCGAAACGCCGTCCCGCCGCGCGGTCCGCCTCGTCGGGCAGCGCAAGGACGCGGACGCGGGCTCTTGAGCGCTCCAGGAGGGTGCTGATCACGACGCCGCGGAATCCCCGCGTCGAAAATGAGACATGCAGCAGATCGGCCCGCACCTTCAGCGCCGCGGACAGGGCGGCGAGGTTGTACTCATGCCAGAAGGCCAGCACCACCTGGTCGTGGGTGACACTGCCCGAGAGCCGACAGGTGGCGGCCACCAAGCGCATGTAGCCCGCGAGGGCGATGCCCAACAAGCGCGCTATGGCAACCAGGCGGGTCGGACGCTCGTCAGCCGGCGCCCGGACTGGACCGGTCGCCGGCGCGGTGACCGAGGTGCCGTCCGGGGTGGCGCGCGCCTCGACCGATGGCGCTCGGCGCAATCGGCTCAAAGGTAGCGGTCACCTTCCTGAGCCGCGATCTCGTCGAGTACCGCCTTGATCTCCTCGGCACGCTCCCGGGCACACACCAGCAGCGCGTCGGGCGTGTCGACCACGATGATGTCCTCCAGCCCGACGGTGACCACCAGCCGATCCCCGCCGTGGACCAGCACGCGGGCCGAGCCTCGGTCGATATGCTGCCCGGAGGCAACCAGGCTGCTCCCCTGGGTGGCGCTCAGCGCCTCGAGCAGGGCCGACCACGAGCCGATGTCCGACCAGCCCGCGTCGAGCGGCACCACGGCCATCCGCCCCTCGGCCGCCGCTGGCTCGGCGATCCCGACGTCGATCGAGACGGCCGGCAGCGGCTCGAGCAGCTGACTGACCTCGCTCATCCAGCCCGGCACGCGGTTGAGCGCGGCCATCTGCTCGAGCGCGGCCGCCAGCTGCGGCTGGAACCGATGCAGCGCCTGGGAGAACGTGTACGTCCGCCACGCAAAGATGCCCGCGTTCCACAGGTAGCCGCCGTCTTTCAGGAAGGCGGCGGCACGGGCAGCGTCCGGTTTCTCGACGAAGCGCTCCACCAGGGCGATGGCGCTCGATGGATGGAGACGCTGCCCGACCTTGATGTACCCGTAGCCGGTGGCCGGCGACTTGGGCACGATCCCCAGGGTGACGAGGTATCCGCGCTCGGCGGCCCGGACCGCATCGCGCAGCGCCTCCGCGAAGCGCGCCTCATCGGCCACGAAGTGGTCGGCTGGGAGCACCAGCGATACCTCGTCGGGGTCACGCCGCGCCAGGACCGTGGCCAACCCGGCGGCCGCGGCCGTCGAGCGGGCGAGCGGTTCCCCGAGCACGTTGTCGGGCGGCAGCTGGGGGAGCTGCTCCTGTGTGGGCCGAACGTGGGCCGCCGAGGTGATGACGTACACGTCCTGCGGGCTTAGCAGCGGGGCGAGCCGCGCGACCGTCTGCTGCAAAAGGCTAGTCTCCCCGGTGAGCGCCAGAAGCTGCTTGGGCCGGCGGCGCCGGGAGAGCGGCCAGAGCCGGGTGCCGGAGCCGCCGGCCATGATGATCGCGAACATCAGCCCTCCCTAACCGAGCCGCCGACGTCTCGGTCCGCCTCCGCCTCCAGGCGTGCGCCCAGCTCCTGGGTGCGACGGTAGGCGGCCCACACCGCATCGGACAGGACGGTGCGCAGCCGTCCCTTCTCCAGCTCGTAGATGGCGGCGGCGCTGGTCCCGCCCGGCGAGGTCACCGCGTTGCGCAGCTGTGCCGGATGCAGCCCCGAGCCGGCGGCGTACTGGCTCGAGCCGACCAGCGTGGACGCCACCAGGTCGTGGGCCAGCTCCCGCGGAAAGCCGAGGTGAACGCCCGCGTCGACGAGCGCCTCCATCACGGCGAAGAGATAGGTCGGACCGGTGCCGGAGAGGGCCGTGGCCATGGCCACGAACTCCTCGTCGGCCACCTGCCGCTCCTCGCCGAGCGTCAGCAGGACGGCGCGAGCCAGCTCCTGCTGTCGCGGGCTGCAGGCGTCGCTCGCAGCCCAGACCGTGATCCCGCGGCGAATCTGGGACGGGGTGTTGGGCATCGCCCGCACCACTGCCTCGTGGCCCAGGCCGCGGCGCAGGGTGCGCAGCGTTGCGCCGGCGACGATCGACAGGACGACCTGCTCCGGACCGAGCGCCGGGCCGAGCTCGCGCATCACTCCGGCGAGCATCTGAGGTTTGACCGCCAGGACCACGATTTCCGCGCCCTGCACGGCGTCGACGTTGCGGGCCACCACTTCGACGGCGTAGGTGGCGGCCAGGTAGCTCCGCCGCTCCTCGCGCGGGTGTGAAGCAACCAGGCGGTGGCCGGTTTCACCGCCGTCACCGCCGACATCGCCGTTCGCGAGCAGTCCGCCGATCATGGCCTCGGCCATCACGCCGGTCCCGACGATCCCGACATGCATCTGCTTCTCGCCGCTCACCCCACCTCCTTCTCTTCGCCGCGCAGCTCGCGCGCCGCGGCGACGTCCCCGGCTGGAGCGCCAGCGCGCTCGAACAGATCGAGCGCGATCTGGGCCAGTCGGCGGCCGGTCGTGGCGTTTCCCAGCTCGAGCTCTGCGCGCCCGAGGCCCAACGCCGCCATGCCCTCCTCGTGTTCGGCGCCGATGTCCCTCGCCTCGCTGATCGCCTCGGCATAGTAGCGGCGCGCCGATCCCGGATCGCCGGCGGCGACGCGAATCTCCCCGATCCGGCGCGCGGCGCGAGTCGCATCAAGCGTCATCTCTGCGCGCTCGAAGTGCCACAGCGCGCGGTGGCCCCACGCGTCGGCCTGCCACCAGGCGCGCGCCGCCAGGGCATCGTCGGCGGCGGCGGCGGCCGCCATGGCAGCGGCGGCGTGATCGCGGCTTCGCTCGGCGGCGAGGTACTGCGTGGCCGTCACGCCCCGCCTTAGAACCGCTGGAAGCGGCGGCAGGGAGTCACGCGGAGTCGGTGGCCGAGCCTCGATCAGGGAGCGAAGCCAGCTCACGAGGCGGGCCGCGGCGCCCGCGCCGGCCTGCTCGCCCCACCGGATACGGGCGCTCACCCCAGCCTCAGGCGAGACCCGCGTCTGCCCGGATGGCCTCGGCGCGGTCGGTCCGCTCCCACGGCAGGTCGAGGTCGCGGCGGCCAAAGTGCCCGTAGGCGGCCGTCTGACGGTAGATCGGGCGGCGCAGGTCGAGCGTCTCGATGATCGCGCCCGGCCGCAGATCAAAGTGGCGCTCGATCAGCTGCACGATGCGCTCGTCGGGGATGGCCCCGGTCGCGAAGGTGTCGACGTTGATCGCCAACGGCCGCGCCACCCCGATCGCATAGGCGAGCTGCAGCTCGAAGCGCCGGGCGAGGCCGGCGGCGACCACGTTCTTGGCCACGTAGCGCGCCATGTACGCGGCACTGCGATCCACCTTGGTCGGGTCCTTGCCGCTGAAGCTGCCGCCTCCGTGGCGCGCCATGCCGCCGTAGGTGTCGACGATGATCTTCCGCCCGGACAGCCCGGAATCGCCCATCGGTCCGCCGATCACGAACCGCCCGGTGGGATTCACCAGGAAGCGCGTCTCCGCGTCGATCAGCTCCGGCGGCACCACCGGCGCCACGATCTCCGCGCGCACCCGCTCCCCGAGGGTGGCTGCGTCGATGTCGGGATCGTGCTGGCTGCTGACCAACACGGTGTGCACCCGGACCGGCACGCCGCCCTCGTACTGGACTGTCACCTGGGTCTTGCCGTCCGGACGCAGGAATGGCGCGCTTCCGGCCTTGCGGACGGTGGCCAGCCGGCGTGCGATGTCGTGGGCCAGCTGAATCGGCATCGGCATCAGCTCGGGCGTCTCGTCGGTCGCGTAGCCGAACATCATTCCCTGGTCGCCCGCACCGATCTCCGGCTCGTCGGTTCCCTCTCGCGCCTCCAGCGCCGCGTCGACTCCCTGGGCAATATCGGGCGACTGCTCCTTGATGGCGGTCACCGCGCCGCAGGTCTCCCAGTCGAAGCCGAGCCGGCTGTCGTTGTAGCCGATCTCGCGAACGGTGCGGCGCACCACGTCGGAGACATCGCAATACGTCTCGGTCGTCATCTCCCCGAGCACGAAGACGAGGCCGGTCGTGGTCGCGACCTCGACCGCCACCCGTGCCGTCGGATCGCGGGACAGTACGTCGTCGAGGATCGCGTCGGCGACCGCGTCGCACAGCTTGTCAGGGTGCCCCTCCGTCACCGATTCCGAGGTGAACAGCACGGGGGTGGCGTGAGCCGCGCGGCGCTGCGAGGGATCGGTCAGGTGCCCGACTCCCAAGACTCGCTGTACAGCTTCTGCTCGGGGGTCATGGCGTCGATGTCGATCCCCATGCTCGCCAGCTTGAGCCTCGCCACCTCGCGGTCGATGTCGTCGGGGATGCCGTGGACCCGCGGCTCCAGGCTGCCACGCTGGTCGCGCAGCCACTCGAGACCGAGCGCCTGGTTGGCGAAGCTCATGTCCATCACAAGCGAGGGATGGCCCTCGGCCGCCCCCAGGTTCACCAGCCGGCCCTCGGCCAGGAGGTAGATCCGACGGCCATCTTCCATCGCGTATTCGCGGGTCGACGGCCGGACGTCCCGGACCGATACCGCCTGGGCCTCCAGCGAGGCCAGCTCGAACTCGTCGTTGAAGTGGCCGGCATTGGCCAGGATCACGCCATCCCGCATCAGCCCGAAGTGGTGCCCGCCGAACACGTTGAGGTTGCCGGTGGCACTGATGAAGATCTCGCCGATGCTGGCGGCCGATGAGGCGTTCATCACTCGGAAGCCGTCCATCGCCGCCTCCAGGGCGCGGATCGGATCGACCTCCACGACGGTCACGTTGGCTCCCATGCCATCGGCCCGGGCAGCGATCCCGCGCCCCACCCAGCCGTAACCGCCGACCACGACCGCCTTGCCGGCAAAGAGCACGTTGGTGGCGCGCAGGATCCCGTCGATGGCGCTCTGCCCGGTCCCGTAGCGGTTGTCGAACAGGTGCTTGGTGAGCGCCTCGTTGACGGCGACCACCGGAAAGGCGAGCTTCCCGGCCGCGGCCATGGCGCGCAGCCGGATGACGCCGGTGGTCGTCTCCTCGGTGCCGCCCTCGATCCCGTCCAGCAGCTCGCGGCGCTGAGTGTGGAGGGCGGTGACCAGGTCGGCTCCATCGTCCATCGTCACATGCGGCCGATGGTCGAGCGCCGTGCCGATGTGACCGTAGTACGTGTCGCGGTCCTCGCCTTTGATCGCGTACACCGGGATCCCGTGATGCGCGACGAGGGAGGCTGCGACGTCATCCTGGGTGCTGAGCGGGTTCGAGGAGCAGAGCACGGTGTCTGCTCCGCCGGCCACCAGGGTCCGCATCAGGTTGGCGGTCTCCGCGGTGACGTGCAGGCAGGCGCTGATTCGCCAGCCGTCGAAGGGGCGCTCCGCGGCGAATCGCTCACGGATCCCGGCCAGCACCGGCATCTGGCGGTCCGCCCACTCGATCTTGCGGTCCCCTTCATCCGCGAGCCCGATGTCGCGGACGTCACTCCTCACTTCTGGTCGCGTGGCCACGATAGTCGCATCGCCTCTCGTATCGGTCGAATCAGTGCCCAGCCACCGGAGCGGCGCCGGGCGAGGCGCTCGATCAGGGCGCAGTGCTGGCCGTAGCCGAGCCGCGAGTACGCGGCGATCGCGGGTGAGTTGTCGGCGTGCACGTTCAGCACCACGTCCGGAACGCGACCGAGGAGCTCGGCGGTGACCGCGCTGGTGACCATCTTAGCGAGTCCGTGGCTGCGGTAGTCGGTGTGGGTCATCACGTTGCCGACCACGCCGATCCCCTCGCGGAGGTTGATGACGTGGGTACCGGCCGCGCTGACCAGGCGTCCGCGAACGCGAATCCCGAAGTAGATGCCGTCGTCGAGGACCGATGCGGGGAAGCCGGTGCGGAATCCGAGCTGGTAGAGCGCGTTCAGATCGTCGATGTCTGCGGGCCCGAGCCGCTCGGCCGGCCCGGCGATCGGCTGGAAAGCCGCGCGGTCGACCGCCATTCTGACCATCGAGACGCGCGATTCCAGGTCATACAGTTCGCGCATCGCGGGCTCGTGGCTGGCCCGCGCCTGGAAGTAGGCATCGCGCGGCTTGATCACCGACTCGAGCAGCCATCGACAGCCGACCGTGTCGCCCATCAGGAACAGCGGCTGCGGTACCAGGCCCTCGTGGTGCATCGCCAGCGCGATCGGGCGTCCGGCGATGTCATACGCCATGCCCCACACGCATCGGCTGCGGCCCGGCCCGTCCAGGTCGCCCAACGCATACGCCGCGTAAAGTCGATCGGTGCGCAGGAAGGCGGCGATCTCCTCCCGGTCGGAGACGGCACGCGATCGAGTGTCCGGCTTGGAGGCGACGGCCATCGGTCAGATGTCGCCGGCGGTCAATAGGTGAGCAGGGTGTGGATCTCGAACTCGCCGAGCTGCTCGCGACCATGCAGGGCAGTCAGCTCGACCATGAACGAGAGGCCGGCAATCTCCCCACCGAGCCGGCGCACGAGCTCGATGGTGCCCATCACCGTCCCGCCCGTGGCCAGCAGGTCATCGACGATCAGCACGCGCTGCCCCGCCCGGATCGCGTCGCGATGGATCTCGAGCGTGGCGGTCCCGTACTCGAGCGAGTACTCGACCTCGATCGTCTCGGCCGGCAGCTTCCCGAGCTTGCGGACCGGGACGAAGCCGGCATCGAGCTGGTAGGCGAGCGGCGCGCTGAAGATGAACCCGCGCGACTCCATGCCGACCACCAGGTCGATCTTGGCGCCCCGGACCTGATCCGCCATCTGGTCGATCACGGCGCGGAAGGCGGCCGGCTCCTTGAGCAGCGTGGTGATGTCGTAGAACAGGATGCCCGGCTTCGGGAAGTCCGGCACCTCCCGGATCTTTGCGCGCAGGTCGTCAGCGGACTGGATGGTCACCTGGGGCACTCCAGCGGAAGGGTCGTGGTGCGCTGGTGAGTCTAGCCCGATGCCGTCGCCCGCGGCAATCGTCCGCGAACGCGCCTAGGACTGGCAACCGCAGGCTCACGCGCTTGCGAGCCGCCGTAGAACCGTCTGCAGGACGCCACCGTTGCGGTAATACGTGACGTCGATCGGCCCATCGAGCCGGGCAATGGCGGTGACGCTTCGCGTTCGGCCGTCGTCGTCGGTCACCTCGACCTCGAGCCGCTGACGCGGCGTCAGCCGCTCGGCCAGGCCGTGGATCGTGTATCGCTCGCGGCCGGTCAGGCCCAGGCTCGCCGCAGTCTCGCCGGGGAGGAACTGCAGCGGGAGAACGCCCATCCCCACCAGGTTCGACCGATGGATTCGCTCGTAGCTCTCGGCGATCACGGCCCGCACACCCTGCAGGAACGGGCCCTTGGCCGCCCAGTCGCGGGACGATCCCGAGCCGTACTCCTTGCCGGCCAGCACGATCAGCGGCGTATGCTCCGCCGCGTAGCGCTCGGCCGCGTCGAAGATCGACATCCGATCCCCGCTGGGCAGGTGCGCGGTGACGTTTCCCTCCGCGTCGGGCGTGAGCGCGTTCCGCAGCCGGATGTTGGCGAACGTGCCACGCACCATCACCTCGTGATGCCCGCGGCGGCTGCCGTACGAGTTGAAGTCGCGCGGCTCCACGCCCCGCTCGGTGAGCCACGCACCGGCCGGCGAGGTCCGCGCGATGGCACCCGCCGGGGAGATGTGGTCGGTCGTCACCGAGTCGCCGAGCACGGCCAGCACCCGCGCCCCCTCGATGTCGGAGATCGGCGCCGGCTCGCTGGTGACGCCATCGAAGAACGGGGGCCGCGCGACGTAGGTGCTCTCTGGATCCCAGGCGTACCGATCGCCGGGCGGCACCGGCAGTCCCGCCCAGCGCTCATCTCCGTCGAAGACGCTGGCGTAGCTGCGAGTGAAGACCTCCGAGCGGACACGCTCGGCGACGACGTCTGCCACCTCGGCGGCGCCCGGCCAGATGTCGGCCAGCCTGACCGGCTGCCCATCCCGGTCGAGCCCGAGCGGCTCGCGATCGAGATCGATGTCGATCCGACCGGTGAGCGCAAAGGCGACCACCAGCGGCGGAGAGGCGAGGTAGCTGGCGCGCGCCAGCGGATGGATCCGCCCCTCGAAGTTGCGGTTTCCCGAGAGGACCGCCACACCCAGCAGGTCGTTGGCCTCGATCGCCTGCGCGATCGGCTCGGCCAGCGGCCCGGAGTTGCCAATGCAGGTGGTGCAGCCGTAACCGACGAGGTTGAAGCCGAGCGCCTCGAGCGGCTCCATCAGGCCGGCCGCTCCGAGGTAGTCGGTCACGGTCCGCGAGCCGGGCGCGAGAGAGGTCTTGACCCAGGGCGGGGTGCGCAGCCCGCGGGCGACCGCGTTACGAGCCAGCAGCCCGGCGGCGACCATGACGCTCGGGTTGCTGGTGTTGGTGCAGCTGGTGATCGCCGCGATCACCACCGCTCCCGAACGCAGCTCAAAGGTCTTGCCGTCCATCTCGATCTGCACCGTGGCCAGTCGACCCTTCTCCCCGACACGCCGCCCCGCTGCCGCGGCCGGCTGATCCCCGCCGCTCCGGGTGCGTGCCTCGCCCGCCGGCGATTCTCCGGCCGTGTCCCGGTCCCGCGTGTAGGAGGGCGGGTCGCTTGCCGGGAACGACCCCTCCGATGCCTCGTCGATGGCACCCTGCGTCGGCGCCATGGCCTCCGGCGCAGTCTCCCGCCGGCCGCCATCGGTCAGACCAAAGGCGGTACGGAAGTTCTGCGGCAGATCGGGAAGCGCGACGCGGTCCTGCGGGCGGCGCGGCCCGGCGAGCGAAGGCCGGATCTCTCCGAGTTCCAGGCTCAGTGACTCGCTGAACCGCGGCTCAACGCCGTCATCGGTGCGGAACAGGCCCTGCGCCTTGGCGTAGGCCTCGACCCGCTCCACGACCTCCGCCCCGCGTCCGGTCATGCGCAGGTAGCGGAGCGTCTCGTCGTCGATCGGAAAGATGGTGGCCGTCGCGCCGAACTCCGGCGACATGTTGCTGATCGTCGCCCGGTCGGCGACGCTCAGGCGCGAGAGACCCGGTCCATAGAACTCGACGAACTTGCCGACCACTCCATGGCCGCGCAGCATCTCGGTCACGTACAGCACCAGGTCGGTGGCCGTCGAGCCCGCGGGCAGCTGGCCGTCGAGCCGGAAGCCGATCACCTGCGGCATCGGCTGGTAGAGGGGCTGCCCGAGCAGCGCCGCCTCGGCCTCGATGCCGCCGACCCCCCAGCCCAGGACGCCGAGGCCGTTGACCATGGTGGTGTGCGAGTCGGTGCCGACCAGGGTGTCCGGAAAGGCGAGGGGCTCGCCGGACTCGGCCTCCCGGGAGGTGACCACGTCGGCGAGGAACTCCAGGTTGACCTGGTGCACGATGCCGGTCCCCGGGGGCACGACCCGGAAGCTGTTGAACGCCTGCTGTGCCCACCGCAGCAGCGCATAGCGCTCCCCGTTCCGCTCGTACTCGCGCTCGACGTTGATCAGGAAGGCCGCCTGCGACCCGTATTGATCGACCTGCACCGAATGGTCGATCACCAGGTCGACCGGTACCAGGGGGTTGACGTGGGCCGGATCGCCCCCCATGGCAGCCACCGCATCGCGCATCGCCGCCAGGTCGACGACGCACGGTACGCCGGTGAAGTCCTGCAGGATGACGCGGGCGGGCCTGAAGGGCAGCTCGTACTCGCCGGGCTGGTCCGGATCCCAGGCAGCCAGCGCCTGCACGTCGTGCGGTGAGACGAGACCCGAGCCCGATGCCGCGTGGCGCAGCATGTTCTCGAGCAGGACCTTGACGGTGAAGGGCAGCCGCTCGAGATCGGTGCGGCCGGCGGCCTCGAGCCGGTAGTAGCCGAATCTGCGGTCGCCGACGGTCAGCACGCCGCGGGCGGCGGCAGGATCGATGAGGGGTGGGCGACTGGCCACGGATCGCGCCTCCTTCGTCACCGCGCCGATGCGCGGGCTGTACTCAAAGGTCGGCGCCGGACGGGTGCGCCCGCCGCGGGTCGAGATCGGTTCGACGAGTATACGCCGCTTCTGGTTCGCTACTCATCCGTCCGCAGACGGGCGTACAGGACCAGGTCGTGCCGCGCGCCGGCGCGGAACTGCGCCATCCGGTTGACGCCTTCACGCCGGAAGCCAGCCTTCTCGAGGGCGCGCTGCTCCGCCACGTTCTCGACATCGGTGGATGCCTCGACGCGGAAGGCATCGGTGGTGGCAAACAGGTGCTCGGCGATCAGCCGATGCACCTCGGTCCCGAGCCCCTTGCCGCGTGCCTCCGGGACCAGCGCGATGCCCAGCTGCCATGCGCGCGACTCGGTGCCGGGTCCGTACTGCACGGGGCGCCAGCTGACGGTGCCGATCGGTGCCGCGTCGTCGACACGTTCGATGAGGAGCGTCCCATGCAGGTGATCGACCACCCGTCCCCGCGCGACGTCATCGCCGATCGAGTGGCCGGCGACGCCGAAATCGTTGAACTCGCCGTGCGCCACCGGATCCGCTTCCCAGCGATCGACGAGCGCCACGTCGTCGGGCGTGATGGGACGCAGCCGGACCCGCACCGGCCGATCGGCGCCGCTCACGCGGCTCCCTCCGCGCGGCGGAGGGCGGCGAGGCCGCGCAGGGCCACGTCGACCGGGTCGCGGCCGGGAGCGACCGGAATGCGGACCTGATTGGAGCCTGCGGCCGGTCGCAACCCCGCGACCTGCAACGCGTTGACCACCAGGCCGCGGTCGAAACGCGGCCACTTGAAGGTCACGCGGCCGTCCTCGGCGCGCACCTCCGGGACGCCCGCCTCCTCCGCGGCGAGACGGACGGCGACCGCGGTGAAAAGCCCCTCGACCGGCCCCGGTAGCGGGCCGAAACGGTCGATCAGCTCGCCGCGCAGCGCCTCGGCATCGGCCGGCGTGCGCAGCGCCGCCATGCGCCGATAGGTCTCCAGCTTGGCGCCGCTGTCGCCGATATACGCATCCGGAAGGTACGCCGAGCCGGGCAGGTCGAGCCGGACCGGCGCCGGCTCGGGCATCGGTCGATGACCACGCAGGCGATCAACCGCCTCGGCCAGCAGACGCGTATAGAGCTCGAAACCGACCGCCGCCATGTGGCCGTGCTGCTCGGCACCCAGGATGTTGCCTGCGCCGCGGATCTCGAGGTCGGAGAGGGCGATCTGGTATCCGGCGCCGAGGTCCGAGGCGCTGAAGATGGCGTGCAGCCGCTTGCGTGCCACGAGCGACAGCGGCGTGCCGCGCCGGTGCAGGAGATACGCGTAAGCGCGGCGATCCGACCGTCCGACCCGCCCGCGCAGCTGGTAGAGCTGGGCCAGCCCGAACGTGTCGGCGCGGCCGATGACGATAGTGTTCACGTTCGGGATGTCCAGGCCGGACTCGATGATCGTGGTGCACACCAGCACGTCGAACCGGCCGTCGGCGAAGTCGAGCATCACCCGCTCGAGCATCCCCTCAGCCATCTGCCCATGGCCGATTGCCACGCGCGCCCGCGGCACGAGCCGCCGGACGCGTTCGGCGGCGCCGTCGATGGTGTCGACCCGGTTGTGGACGAAGAACGCCTGGCCGCCGCGGTCGAGCTCCCGGTTGATCGCGTCGCGCACCAATCCGTCGTCGTCCTCGGCGATCCGGGTCTGGATCGGCAACCGAGCCTCGGGAGGCGTCTCGATCACCGACAGGTCGCGGATCCCGACCAGCGACAGGTGCAGCGTCCGGGGGATGGGGGTGGCCGACAAAGTCAGCACATCGACCTCGCGCCGAAAGGCCTTGATCCGCTCCTTGTGGGACACGCCGAAGCGCTGCTCCTCGTCGACGACCAGCAGCCCGAGATCCGCGAACCTGATGTCGCGGCTCAGGATCCGATGGGTACCGATCACCACGTCGACGCTCCCCTCGGACAGGCTCGCGACGATCTCCTCCTGGCGCTTTCGCGGGACGAAGCGGCTCAGCATCTCGACGCGCACTGGGAACGGGGCGAGGCGTCGTTCGAACGTGAACCGATGCTGCTGAGCGAGCACGGTGGTCGGTACCAGGACCGCCACCTGCTTGCCGTCCTGGACGGCCTTGAACGCCGCCCGCAGCGCCACCTCCGTCTTCCCGTAGCCCACGTCGCCGCAAACCAGCCGATCCATCGGCCGGCGGCGAAGCATGTCGGCCTTGACCTCCTCGATGGTCCGCGCTTGGTCCGGCGTCTCCGTGTAGGGAAACGCCTCCTCGAGCTCGCGCTGCCATGTGCTGTCCGGGCTGAAGGCGAACCCAGGCGCGGACTCGCGAGCGGCGTAGATCTCCAGGAGCTCGCGCGCCAGGTCGTCGACCGCCCTGCGCACCCGCCGCTTGGTGCGCTCCCATTCGGTGCCGCCAAGCTTGCTGAGCGCCGGCGCCGGCCCGCCTGCATAACGCGTGATGCGACCGATCTGATCTGCCGGCAGGAAGATCTTGTCGTCGCCGGCGAAGTCGAGCTGCAGATACTCCCGGACCGAGCCCCCGTACTCGCGCTGGGTCATCCCCACGTATCGCGCGATCCCGTGGTCGACATGCACCACCGCGTCCCCCGGGGACAGCTTGCCGATCAGGTCGCGCGTGACGACCCGCTTGCTGGGTGTGAGCCGCCGAATCCGGACCGACCCGAACAGCTCGTGGTCACTGAGCACCAGCAACCCGCTCGGTTCGTGAGCGAAGCCTCCGGTCAGCGACCCGTGCACGATACCGATGCCTCCCGGGGGTGGTGCCTCGACCAGCTCGGCGACCGGCGCCACCGCGCCGCCGGCCTCTTCGAGCAGCTCGCCGATCCGGCTCGCCTGGTCGGTGGTGACCACCAGGCGCCGACCGGCGCCCGCCAGCTCGATCAGCCACGCGCCGATCCGCTCCGCGCGGCCCGGCACGACCGGGGCGCCGCGGAATCCCGCCTCCTCACCTGCCTGCTCGTCGAGCCGCTCGTCGGCGCGGGCCTCGAGCGAACGGAGCGTCTCCATCGCCGCATACGGGGCCGGCCAACCGGGCGGCAGCTCGCCGCTGTCGACCAGCGCCGCCAGTCGCGTGGCGGCCTGAGCGTCGAGCTCCGCGGCGATGGCGGCCAGCTCGCCGGGGTCGGTGAGCGCCAGGTGCGCTGCGGCCGGCAGGTGATCCGTCGCCGGGCCGGCGGTGAGCAGTGCGGCCCACGTTTCCGCCGCCTCGGCCACGTCGCCCTGCTCGATCCGGGCGATGTCCTCCCGCAGCTGGTCGGAGAGCTCGCCGGACAGCGCATCCGGCAGCTGATCGCTCAGCGCCGCGAAACCACCGGCCGGAAGAAACTCGCTGGCCGGCAGCAGCGTGATGCGATCCAGTCGCCGCCGGCTCCCCTGGGTCATCGCGTCGAACGAGCGGATCGACTCGACCTCGTCGCCGAACAGCTCGATCCTGACCGGGTCGTCAGTGCCCGGCGGCCAGGCATCGATGATTCCTCCGCGGTTGGCGAACTCCCCCACCCCGCTGACCTCCACGACCGGTTCGTAGCCACCGGCGACAAGCCCGCCGAGCAGCTGGGGCTGGCTGACCCGCTGTCCTGCATGCAGCGCCAGCCGTCCCTGCGCCAGCTGCCCCGGAGCCAGGGTCCGCTGCACGAGCGCGGCGAGGGGCGCCACCAGGACGACGCCCGGTGCGCCGGCGAGCAGGGTCAACGCCTCGAGCCGGGCCGCCGACTCCTCGTGCTCCAGAAGAGCCCGCTCGAGGGGCAGCGCTCCCCGCGCCGCCAGGACGCGCAGCTGGCCGCCGCGCAGCCAGCCGCCCAGGTCGTCGGCCAGCCGATGCGCCTCGTCATCGTTGCGCACCACCACCACCAGCGGCGAATCGGGCGGCAGCAGCTCGCGCCGCGCAGCCAGGTACGCGGGGCGTGCCGCCTCGGGCACACGCGCCCGTCCGGGTGGCGACATCGCGCTGCGCAGCAGTGGCGTGAGCGGCGCCAGGCGACGATCGCCCGCCCCTCTCCGGCCGCGTGACCCCGACGCCACGGCGGTCACGCGTCGATTGCCCCGATCACTCTGCGACGGCCGCGAGATCCACGCCGTTGAAACGGCGCATCGCGACCTCGATCCCATCGGTAAGCCACACTTCTGCCGCGTCGGCCGCGACGGCGATCGCCTCGTCGGCCAGCGCCCGTTCGTCGGCCGAGAAGGTCGAGAGCACGTGATCCACCGTGTCGCCGGCCTTCCCGATTCCGACTCGCAGTCGCGCGAACTCGTTGCCGCCCAGGGCGGAGATGATGTCGCGCAGGCCATTGTGGCCGCCGGCTGAGCCGGATCGACGCAGCCGGATGCGCCCCAGGGGCAGGTCCACGTCGTCGGCCACCACCAGCAGATCCGTAGCCGACGCGGCGGCGGCGTGGCGCAGGGCGGCGCGCAGTGGCCCGCCGGAGAGGTTCATGTACTTCATGGGCTTCACCAGCAGCACTCCGCCGACCGGTTCGGGGCGGACCGCCTCCAGGCGGGCGGCCCCGTCGCGTACCCGCCCGTGGCCAGCCAGCCCCCACCGGTCGGCGAGCAGCTCCACGACGCGGAAACCGACGTTGTGCCGCGTGTACCGGTACCGATCACCCGGGTTGCCGAGGCCGCAGATCACCCTGGTCACGACCGCGATGGTAGCGGCCGCTCCATCGGGTGGCACAATCTCGACGCCCACCCTGCCGTCCACCCATCAACGCAAGGAGACCGATTGCCCGACGTGGCGATCATCGGCGGCGGCATCATCGGCTGCAGCGCCGCGGCACTGCTCGCCGAGCGGGGTGCATCGGTCGCGCTCTTCGAGCAGTCACGTCTGGGTGCGGGCGCCTCGGGGCGAAACTCGGGTGCTCTCCAGCATCCGTTCGACCCGCTCCTGGCCGGCTTGTACCGCGACACCGTGGCGCTGTACCGGCCGCTGCCCGAGCTGCAGCTCCCGGAAGTACCGGTCGGCCTGTTGCTGCTCAGCCGTGACCCACGCGGCGCCTCGCTCCGCGCCGAGGAAGTCGCGACGCAGGCGCCCGATCTCGATCCCCGCGTGCTGGACGAGGCCGAGGTGCGGGACGTCGAGCCGATCCTGGCCGCTGGCTGGTCAGCGGTCATGCTGCGAACCGGCCATCCGATCCCACCCCAGGCAGCGACCGAGGCCATGGCCCGCCTGGCGACCTCGCGCGGCGCGCGCCTGGTCGAGGGGCTCGCCGTCCGCCCGTGGGTTGTCGACCGCCGGGTGCGAGGCATCCTCGCCCAGGACGGGAGTCGGCAGCCTGCGGATGCGGTGCTCGTCGCGGCGGGTCCATGGAGCGGCTCGCTGGTCGATCCGTCGGGTGGCTGGCAGCCGATTGCGCCCACCTACGGGGTGACCGTGCAGCTCGAGATGGCTGCCGGCGCGCGCCACATCCTCGAGGAGGGGCTGGTGCACACCGTCAACCGGCGCGTCGACGCCCGGGAGGCGGGCGCGGAGGCGGACATCGAAAGCCTGTTCAGCATGGTGAGCGTCGGCACGACCCACACCATCGGCTCGACCTTCGCCCCGCACCCGGTCGAGCCCGAGCGTCTCGCCGGACTCCTCGTCGAGCGCGCCAGCGCCCTGGTCCCGAGCCTGGCCACCGCCCGGATCATCGGCGCGCGGGTGTGCGCGCGACCGCAGTCGGCCGATGGCAGGCCGTTCCTCGGTTCGGTGCCGGGCGTCGACGGACTGTTCGTCTGCGCCGGGCACGGGCCGTGGGGCATCTCCACCGGTCCGGGATCGGCGCGCCTGGTGGTGGACGTGATCCTGGGCGCGCGCTCGACGATTCCCCAAAGCCTGGCCGCCGGTCGCGTCGTCGCCTGACCCCGGCCCGATCAGGGGAGGTTGGCTGATTGTGCACTACGCACAATCAATCGCCGTGGCACCAGGCGATCCAGCGGCCGCCTGCGACTCGTGCGGCTCTAGGCTGAGTGCACAACCTGCAGTCGCGCGTGGCCGAGGGAGGACCAGTTGGCATGAACACCGGGGACACCGCCTGGGTCCTGATCGCCACCGCGCTGGTGATGCTGATGACGCCGGGGCTGGCCTTCTTCTATGGGGGCCTGGTGCGCCGCAAGAATGTGCTCAGCACCATGATGCACAGCCTCTTCATCCTGGCGCTGGTGAGCGTCACCTGGGTTCTGTGGGGCTACACGCTGGCATTCGGGCCGGATACCGGGCTCGGCCTGATCGGCGGTCTGCAATGGGCCGGCCTGGAGGGCGTAACCGGCCGTCCGAGTGTGGTGTACGCGCCCACCGTTCCGCACCTCGCCTTCATGGCCTTTCAGATGATGTTCGCGGTCATCACCCCGGCCCTGATCACCGGAGCGTTCGCCGAGCGCAAGCGGTTCAAGGCTTTCGTCCTGTTCAGTGTTGGCTGGTCCACGCTGGTCTACGCCCCGATTGCCCACTGGGTCTGGTCGCCGCAGGGCTGGCTCGCCAACCTCGGCGTGCTGGACTTCGCCGGCGGCACGGTGGTGCACCTCAGCAGCGGGGTCGCCGCGCTGGTGGCCGCGCTGATGATCGGCCGGCGAATCGGCCTCCACTCGCCCGCGACCGAGCCGCACGACGTGACCATGACCGTGCTCGGCGCCGGCCTGCTTTGGTTCGGCTGGTTCGGCTTCAATGCGGGCAGCGCGCTGTCGGCGAACGGCGTGGCGGCGCTCGCGCTGGTCACCACCAATACCGCGGCCGCCATGGCGGCGCTGACCTGGGTCACGCTCTCCTGGCTGCACCGCGGCACGCCGTCGGTGCTGGGCGCCGCGGTCGGGGCGGTGGCCGGACTGGTGGCCATCACGCCGGCCGCCGGCTACGTCTCGCCAGCCGCAGCAATCCTCATCGGGTTTGGCGCCGCCGGCATCTGCTACGCCGCCTGTCAGCTCCGCCTCCGCTCACGCGTCGACGACGCGCTCGACGTGTTCAGCGTCCATGGCGTCGGCGGCGCCTTTGGAGCGCTGGTAACCGGCCTCTTTGCGAGCGTCGCGATCAACAGCGCCGGGCGCGACGGGCTGATCGCCGGCGACCCCTCGCAGCTTCTCCGGCAGGCGGCCGCGGTGGCCGCCGTCGGGCTCTACTCCGCGCTTGCCACCGCCGCGATCCTCGTGGTCGTGAACCGCATCGTGCGGGTACGTGTCGGATCGGAGGCCGAGGAGACAGGCCTCGACCTGGCGCAGCACGGTGAGATCGCCTACCAGCTCTAGCACCGGGAGGTACACAGACCGATGGTCATCGTCGCGCTTGTCAGCTTCGCGATCCTGTTCGCCGGGTGGCTGGTCGCGCCCTCGCCAGAGCCGCACCCGACGCCAACCGAGGTCACGCCGGCGGCACGGTTCGTCGCGGAGGCGGAGGCCGCGCCGCAGGCCGCCTGACCCCTTCCGGACCCCAGAAGCCCCTAGCTGCCCGAGGTGACCGCATGCCCAGAGCGGTCGAACAGGGAGCCGGGGCGCCACGCGACCTCGCGGTGCGTTCGATGCAGGTGGCCGAGGACGCGATGCTCGGCGGCACGCATCGCCTCCTCCTCGTCGATGTCGGCATGGTCATGGCCGACGAGGTGAAGCGTGCCGTGAATGGCGAGCAGCACCAGCTCCTCGACGACGCTCCAATCGCCCTCCGCCGCCTGCCGGACCGCCTGGTCAACGTCGATGACCACGTCCCCGAGCACCAGCGGCCCGGGCGGTTGGACGCCGTCCTCCTCTAGGAGGGAGCGGCCCCGCTCCACCGACCACTCGTGGAGCGGGAAGGAGAGGACATCGGTCGGAGCCCGCTCGCCCATGTGGTCGAAGTTGAGGCGCTGCATCTCCGCGTCAGCGCACAGTGTCAGCTCGACTTCGGCATCGCGTCCGCCCACCGCGGCGTGCGCCGCCTCGCAGATCGCCGACTGCAGAAGCCCGAGCGCCTGCTCGGGCGTCAGCGGCTCGACCGCGCCGGCCAGCCGGTCGCGGCCAATCCGATCGTGGATCGCCACCGTGCATCGCATGCGCCCTCATCCTAGGCGCTCGGATCGGCCTCGCTCAAGGGCCAAAATCGGTCAGACGCGCTCGCGGCGGGGCTCGCCCACGTCGATCGGTACCACGTTGTCCGGATACTTGATCCGGCTGTGGTACATGCCCAGCAGCTGCTGGACGAACGCTTCCTTGATCTGGGCAATGTTCTTGAGCGTCAGCTCGGCGTCGTCGAGCTGGCCATCGTTGATCCGCGCATCCACGATCCGGTCGACCATCGACCGGATGCTGGCCTCGTCCTTTTCGTCCAGCGAGCGGACCGAAGCCTCGACTCCGTCGGCCAGCATCAGGATTGCGGCCTCGCGGCTCTGCGGCTTGGGGCCCGGATACCGATACCGATCACCGTCCACGTTCTGCGGGACACCGCCCGACTCACGGACCGCCTTCCCGAAGAAGTAGCCCATCGTGCTCGTCCCGTGGTGCTGCGGGATGAAGCCGATGATCTGCACCGGAAGGCGGTGTTCGTAGGCGAGATCGATTCCATCCCGGATGTGGCTGGTGATGATCCGGGCGCTGGTCTCCGCATTCAGCTCATCGTGGATGTTCCGGCTCCCCGCCTGGTTCTCGATGAAGGCCAGCGGGTTCTTCATCTTGCCGATGTCGTGGTAGTAGGCCGCCACCCGCGCGAGCAGCGGATCCGCGCCGATCGTCTCCGCCGCCCGCTCCGCCAGGTTGCCGACCATCACGCTGTGGTGGTAGGTCCCGGGCGTCTCCAGCAGCAGCCGGCGCAGGAGACGACTCGACGGATTCGCCAGCTCCAGGAGCTGGAAGACGGTCATGATTCCGAACAGGTTGCCGAGCATGGCGAAGGAGCCGACGGCCAGGAAGACGGCCAGGATCGCATGCACCACGCTCGCTCCGGCCAGCTGCAGGACGCCGGCGAGGTCGCGCTGCTCGAGCAGGCTGAACGCGATGACCACCGCCACATTCGCGAGGCTCACGAACACCCCGGCGCGCACGAACGCATTCAGCCGCTCGGCGCGCACCACGCTCAGCAGCGCAGCCCCGCCCCCGACCAGGACGTAGACCGCCGGCTCGAGCCCGTCGCGATTGACCACGCCGGAGATCAGGGCCAGCGCGGCCGCGATGGCGGCACCGGTGTAGCCGTCGAGCAGGATGCCGATCAGCAGCACCGTGGCCGAAGTGGGCACCACGAACGCCCACAGCGAACGGTCGCCGGCAACCCGGATAGCGGCGGCGCTGACCAGCAGGGCGAGGAGAAACAGCAGCAGCGAGCGGTTGCGGAACCAGACCGCCGGCGCAAACCGCCAGAGGAACGCCACCAGCAGCACGCCGATCAGCAGCGCCACCAGCGCGTTGCCGATGAGCGTGGAGAGCTCCATGCGGGGCCGTGTCAGCCCGAGCTGGTCAAGCTTCTCCAGCGCCAGCTGGGTAATCGGGTCGCCGGCGCGCACCACCGTCTCCCCCTGGCGGATCTGCACCACCACCGGGTCGACCGCGCTGCGCGCCTGGTCCCGGGCCGCCTG
>JALYXZ010000083.1 GCA_030946825.1 Chloroflexota bacterium
ACACCGTGCTGCGCACCAAGCTCGATGAGGTGACGCACCGATGGGGCGTCAAGATCACCAACGTCGAGATCCGGGAGATCGTCCCGCCTCGGGATATCCAGGAGGCGATGAATCGGCAGATGAGCGCCGAGCGCAACCGCCGGGCGGTGATCACAGAGTCGGAGGGAACGCGACAGGCGACGATCAACGTGGCCGAGGGCGACAAGCAGAGCGCCATCCTGCGGGCGGAGGGCGAGCGACAGGCCCAGGTGCTCCGGGCGGAGGGCTTCAGCAACGCACTGCGCACCATCTTTGGCGCCGCCGCCGGGATTGACGAGAAGACGATGGCGCTCCAGTACCTCGAGGCGCTCAAGGCGCTCGCCGCCGGACCGTCCACGAAATGGATCGTGCCGATGGAGCTGGCGGAGCTGACCCGGCCGGTCGCCGCGGCGATGCGCAGCGCCCGGGGCGCACAGGAAGGCGGAGACGTCCCGGGCAGCCAGGCGGACGTGCGCGGCTGAGCTGCCGCTCCGCACGATGAGGAGAGGGGGAGTCGGCCGCTGGCTCGCCGGCGGCGTGGTGGCGGTCGGCGCCCTGCTGACCGCCTACCTGGGGTACGTCGCGGTCCTCGGATCGCGTCGGTTGATGCACCCCGGCCATCGGCCCTTCGAGCCGGTCGAGGGCCTGCCCGCCAGCCCTGCAGACCTGGGCCTGGCGTTCGAGAACGTCTCGTTTCGCACCGATGACGGACTCTCGCTGTCGGGATGGCTGATCCCCGCCGGGCGGCCGACGCGCGCCGCGGTGGTGGTGCTGCACGGTTTCACCGGCCACCGGATGGGCGAGCTGGCCGCCTTTGTCCCGTGGCTGCAGCCGCGCTACAACGTCATGCAGTTCGACTTCCGCGGACACGGCGCGAGCGATCCGGCTCCGATCACCGTCGGGACCAACGAGCGGAGGGACATTGCTGCCGCGGTTGCCTTTCTGCAGGATCGGGGCTTTGGACCGATCGCCTTGTTCGGCCTCTCGATGGGCGGGGCGGCTGCCATCGTGGCGGGGGCGGAACTGCCGGTCGCGGCGGTGGTGGCCGACGCGTCATTCGCCGAGCTTCGCAATCCGATCGCGAACCGGATGCGGACCGAGGGCTACCCCTTCCCGACACTCGGCGCGCGGGCCATCCTGCTCGCGGCCGCGGTCCGTGCCCGTGCCCGGCTGGTCTCCCCGCTGAGCCGGGTGGCGCGGCTGGCCCCGCGCGCGCTGCTGCTGATCGCCCCGCGCGACGATCAGCTGATCGACTACACGCAGTCGTCGAAGCTCTTCGCGGCGGCCGGCGAGCCACGGGAGCTGTACATCGTGGACGGTGCCGAACACGCGGCGGCGCGCTGGGTCGGCGGAGAGGAATACCAGCGCCGGGTCCTGGGGTTTCTCGATCGTCACCTCGGGACGAGGACCTCGGGAGCGTCGGAACCAGCGACTATAATCGCGCCGATTCCATCTGCCAGGGGTGCTTGATGGCCGCTACCCGCGTCCTCGTCGCCGATGACGATCCCAACATCCAACGGGTCCTCGTCTTCACGCTCAAGCAGGAAGGCTACGAGGTCCTGGTCGCCTCCGACGGCGCGCAGGCCGTCGCCACGGCCCGAGAATCCCGGCCGGAGCTGATCCTGATGGACGTCGCGATGCCCGTTCTGGACGGGTACGCGGCGACCGAGCAGATCCGTGCTGACGAAGAGGCAGGTACGCATGTCCCGATCATCCTGCTCAGCTCGGGGGCTGACGGTGCCCAGCGCGTGCGGGGTATCCGGGCTGGTGCGGACGACGAGATCGTCAAGCCCTTCCACCCCAGCGAGCTGATCGCGCGGATCAGGGCGCTCGTGGTGCGCTCCGGCGATGTCGCGGGCGCCCCGCAGCCGGAACGAGCCACCTTCGGGCGGCTGTGCCTCTTCTACGGCGCCAAGGGCGGAGTGGGGACGACCACGATCGCGATCAACACCGGGATCGCGCTGGCGCGCGACCGGAAGCGCCGCGTGGGGCTGATCGACGCGAACCTGCAGTTCGGCGACCACCGGGTCTTCCTCGACCTCGGCCTCGAGAGCGCCTCGATCGTCAACGCCATGAGCGAGCCTGACCTGGATCTCGACCTGCTCCGCAAGCTGATGGTGGCCCATCACTCGGGCCTCGCGCTCCTGTTGGCTCCGACCTCGCCAGAATCGGCGGACATCGTGATGGAGCGCCAGCGGGCGCAGCCCGACTCGCTGTCGCGGCTCATCAGCCTGTGCCGCAGCGCCTACGACTACACGCTGGTTGACATGGCGAAGGCGATCGATGACCTCAACCTGCAGCTCTTCGACGAAGCCGATGTGATCTTCGTGGTGTTGAATGCCGATCTCAGCTGCCTCAAGAACGTGCAGCTCGTGCTGCGCACCATGGACAACCTGGGCTATGAGCGATCGAAGGTGCAGCTGGTGCTCAATCGGTCCAACGCGTACACCGGCATCAACATCAAGAACGCCGAGTCAGTCCTGGGACGCAAGATCGACCACCAGGTGATCAACGAGTACCGCGCGGCGATCGGCGCGCTCAATTCCGGAGAGCCATTCATGTCGAGCCGTCCCGACGGTCCGCTGGGCAAGAGCGTCACCGAGTTCGCGCGGGCCCTGGATGCCGAGCTGGCAGCGGAGACCGCGCCTGCCGGCGCATGAGCCGTGCAGGCTCGAAGGCCGCCGTGCTCGCGGCCGATTGAGGCTCGCGTAACAGCCCGATAAGGGTCCCTCCCTAGGCTCGGCGGGGCCGGTCGCCGCTGGAGTTTGGGAGGCGAGCAGGCGGCCGACCGGCGCCTCTTCCCATCTGCGCCCGCCCTCCCGCCGGAGATCCCATGCTCGCGGAGACGCTCAGCGCATCCATTCTGGGTGTCGACGGCGCGCTGGTTCGTGTGGAGGTCGATGTCGCCTTCGGGCTCCCCGGGCTGACCATCGTCGGGCTTGCCGGCAGCGCGGTGCAGGAAGCGCGCGAACGGGTCAGGAGCGCCATCCGGAACAGCGGCTTCGAGGTTCCGGCGCGTCGCATCACCGTCAACCTCGCCCCGGCAGACCTGCGCAAAGACGGCACCAGCTACGACGTCGCCATCGCGGTCGCGATCCTCGCCGCATCGGGTCAGCTAAAGCTCGCCCCGAGCGGGGTGGGGCTCCTTGGCGAGCTGGCACTCGATGGCGCCATTCGGCCGGTGGCGGGCGGCATCGCGCTGGCGGCCGCGCTCCACGACGCCGGCATCGGGGAGGTGATCGTCGCCCCCGAGAATGTCGCGGAAGCGCAGTGCGTCACCGGTCTGTGCGTACGCCGTGCGGCACGCCTGGCCGATGTCGTCGCCCACTTCTCCGGCGTGCGCACCCTGGCTCCCGCCGCGCCGCAGCCGGAGCCCCCTGCCCGGCGCCCGGACTCCGGGGTGGACCTCGCCGATGTGATTGGCCAGACGATGGCTCGTCGGGCGCTGGAGATCGCGCTGGCAGGGCGTCACAACATCGCCCTGTGTGGTCCGCCGGGCGTGGGCAAAACCATGCTGCTGCGCTCCGCACCCTCCCTGCTGCCGATGCTCGACGACGTCGAGGCGATAGAGGTCAGCCGGATCTACTCGGTGGCGGGTCTGGTCGATCGACGCGCGCCGCTGCTCCGTTCGCGTCCGTACCGCGCACCGCATCACACGGTCTCGACGCAGGCGCTGGTCGGTGGGGGACCCCGGGTGCGGCCCGGTGAGGCTTCGCTCGCCCACCGAGGAGTCCTGTTCCTGGATGAGGCGCTTCAGTTCCGCTCGGACGCGCTCGACGCGCTGCGCGAGCCGCTCGAGGCAGGCTCGGTGGCCATCGCTCGGGTCGATGGCGCCGTGCGCATGCCGGCCCGCTTCACGCTGCTGACCGCATTCAATCCGTGTCCGTGCGGGTGGCTCGGCGCGTCCTCGGGCGCGTGCCGCTGCGACCCGCAGGTGGCCCGCCGCTATGCGGCGAAGCTGTCGGGACCGCTGAGAGATCGCCTCGACCTGTGGGTGACGATGGCCGAGCCGCGATGGACCCAGGTGCGGCACCGGGACGCACGCGAGTCGAGCGTCACGGTTGCCGAACGAATCCGGGCGGCCTGGCAGCGGCAGCACTCGCGGCAGCCTGCTTCGAATGCTGAGCTCTCCGCCGGAGACCTGTCGGCGCGGCTCGGCTTTTCGCCCGGGCTGCTTGGCGCACTCGAGCAGCGGGGCCGCCGCTTCAGGCTGTCGCCGCGCCGCCTGCACCGGACGGCCTGGATCGCTCGCACTATCGCTGACCTGTCCGGCGCTCCCCAGGTCGATGTGGTGCATCTCGACGAGGCGCTGCACTACCGTCCCGAGGCGGCCTCATGATTGGCGTCGGATCGCGAGGGCCTGACGCTGCCCGCGCCGAGCGGGTGACGCCCGCCGGCGGCGACACACGACCGCCGCTCTTCGCAGACGAACGCGGCCGCGGGGCATGGGGACAGGTCGAGCTGTCCGGGATCGACCTGGCGCGGGAGCGCCCATTCTGGATCGCGCTGGCGTTGGTTCCCGGCGTCGGCCAGGTCGGTTTCGCGCGCCTGCTGGCGCGATACGGAAGCGCATCGGCCGCCTGGAGCGCTGGACAAGAGTCGCTTGGCCAACTGCCGCGCGTCCCCGATGACGCGCCGCTGGCGCTTCAGCGGCTTCAACGCGAGGGCGCTGCTGCGGTGGCTGACCGCGTGGCACAAGCCGCAACCAGGAGTGGGATCCGCATCGTGCTGGCCGCTGACGAATCCTACCCCGCAGCGCTCGCTCGGCTCGATCCGCGGCCGCCGGTGCTCTACGTCGCCGGTGACCTCGAGGCGCTCGACGCCATCGCCGTGGCGGTCGTCGGCACCCGCCGGCCGAGCGGTTACGGACGTGCAATGGCGGCCGAGATCGCGGACGAGCTGGCAAGGGCGGGCGTCACCGTGGCATCCGGCTTGGCCCTGGGCATCGACGGAGAGGCGCACCAGGCTGCGCTCGCCGCCGGTGGCCGGAGCGTTGCCATCCTGCCGTCGCCCATCGACCGAATCTACCCGCCCCGGCATCGGTCACTGGCGGCCCGCCTGGTCGCGGACGGTGGAGCGTTGCTGACCGAGCTGGCTCCGGGTCAACCGGCCTCCCGCCCGGACTTCGCGCGCAGGAACCGGATCATTGCCGGGCTGTCGGAGGCGGTGGTGGTCGTCGAGGCGCCCGATCGGTCCGGCGCGCTGCTGACCGCGCAGGCTGCGCTGGACTACGGCAAGGAGGTGTACGCCGTGCCGGGACCGATCGACAGCCAGACCTCTCGCGGCTGCAACCGGTTGATTGCCGATCATGCCGCGTCGATCGTGACGTCGGCGGTATCGCTGCTGAACCAGGTCGGTGGGCGCCGGGGAGCGGCTGCGCCAGCATCGGTGCGCAGCCTCTCGGACGCGGAGGGATTGATCCTCGCCCGCCTTCTGTCCCGCAGCGCGTCGATCGAAGAGCTGCTGACCAGCACCCGGCTGTCTGCCGGCACGCTGGCCAGCGGTCTGACCCTGCTCGAGGCGCGCGGCCTGGTGACGTCCTACTCGGGCGCGACATTCCATCCCACGCTTGCCGCCCGGCGCATCGGCCAGCGGCCCGGCACCCGATGTGCGCATATCGACTGAGCTGCCTATACTGGCCGGGCCCTTCAACGACGTCGACCCTGGAAGGCCGGGGTCGACGCACCCCGCAGGAGCCTTGTCTATTGCGTTCGATCCGAAACATCCGCGCGGCGACCGCCGCCCTCTTCCATTCTCACCTCCACCTCTCCCGCACGACCGCCCGCCATCCGGTCATCACCCGCGCCGCCATCGCGGGGCTGGCGCTGGCCATCGTCTTCAGCCTCTCGCGCCAGGGCGTCAGCCAGGCAGGTCTGACCCCGATTCGGACCGCACCGCCTTCGATCCTGCCGCAGAACGTGGGCATTGCGCTGGCCACCAATCGGCCGGTCCTGTTGCGATTCGACGCACCCATGGACCGCGCTTCGGTCGAGGCCGCAACGACCGTCCTGCCAGAGGTGCCGGTCAACTTCCAGTGGAGCGCCGACCAGCGATCGGTGCTGTTGATGGCGCGGCGCCACTGGCTCGCCGATGAGCGGTACGTGGTGGTCGTCGGCGGACAGGCGAGCCGTTCCGACGGGTCCCGACTCGAGGCGCCGCTGCGCTTCAGCTTCACCACCCAGACCGCCCCCGTGATCGACAGCTTCAGGGTTCGGCTGGCGAACGCCGATGCGGATCCCGGGCGCCGCCCACGGGCGCTGCTGCGCGTCCCGGAAGGCGGCCCAACCAAGGCCGAGGCGGCACCGCCGCGCAGCACCTCCGCGGACGTGAGTGCTGCCACGCAGGTCGCGATCGGTTTCAGTGCCGCGATGGACCAGGCCGACGTCGAGCGCAACCTGACCGTGGCGCCTGCGATCCGAGGCACGGTGGTCTGGAGGGGCACGACCCTGGTATTCGCACCGACCGAGCGGTTGCGTCCCAACGTGCGGTACACGATCGGCGTCGCCGGAGCCCACGATGCGCTCGGCAATCCGGTGGGCGGGGATGACACCTTCTCGTTCACCACCCGGGCGAGGGCGCAGGTGGTCAAGGCGACCCCGGCGGTCAATGCGGCCAATGTGACCTCTGGGCGCGTTGAGCTGTGGTTCAGCCAGTCGATGGACGCCAAAGCAACGGGGCGGGCGTTCCGCCTCATCGACCTGACCAGCGGCGCAACGGTGCCGGGCACCATGCGGTGGGCCGCTGAGGCCAGCCAGCTCCGCTACCAGCCCGCTGCGCTGGCCCTGGGTCATCGCTACGAGGTCAGGCTCGGGAGCGGTGCCAGCGACGCGGATGGCAACCCGATCATCCTCGCGTACCGCTTCTCCACTGCGAATCCGGCGGTCAGCGTGCCGTCTGCCGCCTCGGCAGCGCCAGCCAGCGGCGCTGTGCCTGCCGCCCGGCCGCGGCCGGCACCGGTCCCGGCGCCGGCGGCATCGGGAAGCCTGCTGCAGTACGCGCTGAACCAGATCAATGCCTCGCGCGCGGCCTACGGCTTCGCTCCGGTGGTTCTCGATCCGGCAGTCACCGCGGTGGCCAGCGCCCACGCCTGGGACCAGCTGCGGAACGGCTACTTCAGCCACGTATCGCCAAACGGGATGACGTATCGCGACAGGTTGCTGGCAGGCGGAGTCCGGTTCTCGGCCGCGGGCGAGAACCAGTGCTATTACGTCGGCATCGGTCCGACGGCGACCCTGAGCTGGTGCCATGCGCAGTTCATGGCCGAGCCCTACCCGGGCCTGTTCAACCACATCGCCAACGTGCTCGACGGCCGGTTCCGCCGCGTCGGAGTCGGGATTGCCACCGACGGCCAGCGCGTGATCATCACCTGGGACTACGTGAACTGACCCCCGACAGGCCCAGCCCGACGCCGCTGAGGAGGCGCCGATGGCCGGTGCTACACTCCCTGACCGATGCCACGCAAGAGCCCGTCTGGCGGCGACCTGGTGATCGTCGAGTCGCCCGCGAAGGCGAAGACCATCGAACGTTACCTGGGGCCGGGCTTTACCGTCATGGCCTCATTCGGCCACGTCCGGGACCTCCCCCAGCGGGGCCTGGGGGTGGACGTGGACGGCGATTTCACGCCGCGCTACGAGCCGCTCAAGGAGCGACGGCGTGAGCTCGAGCGCCTGACCCACGAGGCCGGGCGCGCCGCTCAGGTGTGGCTCGCCACCGACCTCGACCGCGAGGGGGAGTCGATCGCCTGGCACATCGCCGAGTATGCGCAGCTGCCGCAGGACCGGATCCGGCGGGTGACCTTCAGCGAGATCACCAAGTCGGCGATCGAGGGGGCGTTCGCCCATCCGCGGCAACTGAACCTCGACCTCGTGGACGCCCAGCAGGCGCGGCGGATCATCGACCGGCTGGTCGGCTACAAGCTCAGCCCGCTGGTGTCGAGCAAGGTGCGACGCGGCCTCTCGGCGGGGAGGGTGCAGAGCGTTGCGGTCCGCCTGGTGGTCGACCGCGAGCGGGAGGTCCAGGCGTTCCGTGCGGAGGAGTACTGGACACTCACGGCGCGGCTGTCTCGCCAGGACGGGGACGCGACATTCGGAGCCGACCTGACTCGCATTGACGGCGAGAAGGTGCGGATCGGCTCGGAGGACGAGGCCCGGGAGCACGAGTCGGCGCTGCGCACGGCGGAGTTCCGAGTGTCAAAGGTGTCACGCACCCAGCGGCGCAGAAACGCTCCGGCACCCTTCACCACCAGCACGCTGCAGCAGGAGGCGTCACGCAAGCTCGGGTTCGGCGCGCGGCGGACGATGAGCGTTGCCCAACGCCTGTATGAGGGGATGGCGCTCCCCGACGGTCAGGCCGGCCTGATCACCTACATGCGCACCGACTCCGTGTCGCTCTCGAGTGGGGCGGTGGCCGAGGCACGAGCCCTGATCGGCGAGCGCTTCGGGCCTGAATTCGCTCCACGCCGGCCGAATGTGTACCGCACCACCGCTCGGGGTGCCCAGGAAGCCCACGAGGCGATCCGACCCAGCAGCTTCGGCCGCACGCCCGAATCGGTCAAACCCTATCTCAAGCCGGAGGAGCACCGGTTGTACGAGCTGATCTGGAAGCGGGCGGTGGCAAGCCAGATGGCTCCCGCGGTCTTCGACCAGGTCGCCGTCGACATCGGCGCGGGGCGCTACACCCTGCACTCCGGTGCCAGCAAGCGGGTCTTCGACGGCTACCAGGCGGTCTACGTGGAAGGGCGCGACGACGAGGAGGAAGAGCGGCTGACGGTCCTTCCGGAGCTGACCGATGGCGAGCCGCTCTCGCTGCGCGCCCTGGAGACGGACCAGCACTTCACCCAGCCGCCACCGCGCTACACGGAGGCGACGCTCATCAAGGCGCTCGAGGAGCACGGGATCGGGCGGCCGTCCACCTACGCGCCGACCATCGATACCATTCGGCAGCGCGGCTACGTGACCATCGCCGAACGGCGGCTGACCCCCACCGAGTCCGCGACCCGCGTCACCGACCTGCTGGTCGAGCACTTCTCGGAGGTCGTCGACCTGGAGTTCACCGCGCGCATGGAAGAGCGGCTCGACGATGTCGCCCGGGGCCAGCTCGCCTGGGTGCCGATGGTCCGCGACTTCTACACCCCGTTCATCGCCAAGGTCACCGAGGGACGCGAGAAGATCGCCAAGCAGATCGAGCTGACCGACATTCCGTGCCCCCTGTCCGGACATCCGCTCGTGAAGCGGTTCGGGCGCAACGGATGGTTCCTCGGCTGCAGCGACTACCCCGCCTGCAAGTACACCCAGCCGCTCCCCGGCGAGGAGGCCGAGCTGCCGGCGCTGCCCGGGGTGGGGGAGGCCTGTCCGGAGTGCGGCCAAGGGCACCTGGCAGCCAAGCGCGGTCGCTTCGGCGCGTTCGTTGCCTGCGATCGTTACCCGGAGTGTCGGTACGTCAAGAAGGATGCCACCCCGGCGGAGCGCTTCGGCCCGTGCCCTCAGTGCGGAACCGGTACGGTGACCACCAAGCGTGCACGTCGCGGGCGCACCTTCTGGGGATGCGATCGCTACCCGGAGTGCGATTACTC
>JALYXZ010000110.1 GCA_030946825.1 Chloroflexota bacterium
GAGCCGGGTGTCGCTGGCGCTGAAGGTGGTCCTGGCCGCGGCGGACGAGACGCCGCTGCTGATCTTTGACGAGATCGATGCGGGTGTGGGGGGTCGGCACGGCGTGGCGCTCGGAGAGCGACTCCGCGGGCTGGCCGCCTACCACCAGGTGCTGTGCGTCACCCACCTGGCGCAGGTGGCCGCCTATGCAGACGCTCATCTGCATGTCGAGAAACGCGTCGAAGCGGGGCGCACGTTCACGGTCGTCCGACGGTTGGAGGGCGACGAACGGGCGGCGGAGCTGGCGTCGATGCTCGCCGGCCAACGGGCCGGCGCCGAGGCGCAGGCCGTGGCTCGAGCTCTGCTGCGCGAAGCCGCGAGCGTCCGCTGAGCGGCGATCCGGCGCTGCGTTCCGCGATCGAGAGCTTCCTGCTGGAGCTGCGGGTCGAGCGCGGCCTGTCGCCACTCACGATTGCCGCGTATCGTCGCGACCTGCGCCAGTTCGCCGGTCAGGCAGGACGAGCATGGCGCAACGATCCCGGTCCCGCGAACGACTTTGTGGCGCAGCTTCAGGCCGCGGGCCGGCGACCGACGACACAGGCGCGCAAGGTGGCGGCCATTAGGAGCTTCTACGGCTTTGCGCTCCGTGAGGGGCTCGCCGGACGCGATGTGGCGGGCCTGATGGAATCGCCGCGCGCCGGCAGCCACCTGCCGGACGTGCTGGCCACGGACCAGGTGGAGCTTATCCTCGCCGCCCCGGGCCAGGATCCGGTGGGCCTGCGCGACGGCGCCATCCTGGAGCTGCTGTACGCAGCCGGGCTGCGCGTCAGCGAGCTGGTGGGCCTGGACAGGGCTCGGCTCGACCTCGCGCACCTGCAGGTGCGCGTCATCGGCAAGGGAAATCGAGAGCGGCGGGTGCCGATCGGCGAGATCGCCCGCGACCGGCTGCATCGGTACCTGACCGGACCTCGGGCCGCATGGACCGCGGATCGGCCGACGGCTGCCGTCTTCGTGAACCAACGCGGCGCGCGACTGACGCGCGAATCGGTGTGGCGAATGGTGCGCCGCTGGAGCGTCGCGGCGGGCCTCTCGCAGCGCGTGACGCCACACACCTTCCGGCACTCGTTCGCCACCCACCTGCTCGAGGGTGGCGCCGACCTGCGCGTGGTCCAGGCGCTGCTCGGCCATGCTAGCATCAGCACCACCCAGCTCTACACTCACCTCACCGGCGAGCGACTCCGTGAGGTTTACACGCGGGCGCACCCACGAGCGTAACCGGAGCCACGATGAGCTACGCCAGGAACCTCCTCTCGCGGGGCGAGGAGGTTGTCTTCGAGAGCCGGCAGCACTGGTTCGCCGTGCTGGCCTCGACGTGGCTGTGGATCGTCGTTGCGGTGGCGGCCCTGGCCATGCTGATCTGGGTCGGGACCAACAAGCTGGAGGCGACCCTCTCGAACGTGCTCGGCATCGCCGGGCTGGTGCTGCTCCTGGCCGCCGCGGGGCGCGTCGCCCTGGTGGTCTGGGGCTGGCGCAACCAGGAGTACCTGGTCACCACGCGCCGGATCATCAAGGCTGAGGGCGTCCTCAACAAGGTCATGGGCGACTCGAGCCTCGAGAAGGTCAACGACGCTCACCTGACCCAGAGCTGGTTGGGCCGGATCTTCGACTACGGCCACCTCGATATCCTGACCGCCGCCGAGGAGTCGGGTGGCATCGAGGATTTCCCGATGATCGCGGACCCGGTGAAGTTCAAGATCGCGATGCTCAACCAGAAGGAGCTGCTGGAGCGACCGGATCTGGCCCCACCGCCCTCCCGCCGACCGGGCCTCCCTCCGCCGATGCAGCGTCCGGAGGCGATGCCTCCGCGCGCCGGGAGTGCACGGGTCTCGGAGATCCGCACCACGCTCGCCGCCGAGCCGACGCCTGCCGCACCGCCTGCCGAGACCACGTCCCGTCCACCCGGCTCCTCGTCGCAGCTCGCCGACGAGCTGGCGGCGACCCTCGAGCGGCTTGCGGCGCTCCGCGACAAGGGGCTGATCACGGCCGACGAATACGAGGCGAAGAAGCGGCAGCTGCTGGAGCGGATGTAGGTGGCCGCTGGCCGCCTCGCCGCCCTGGCCGACGGGGTCTACGGCGACCAGCTGGAGGGCCGCATCGAGACCGCGGCGAACGCGATCCGCGCCCGCCTCGCCGATGAACCTCGACTCGACCAGCCCATGCTGGCGATCGTGCTCGGCTCCGGCCTGGGCGCGGTCAGCGACCTGCTCGACGCCGAGCCCCGGGTGCGCATTCCGTACCACGAGATCCCCGGCGTTCCCGCGGCCGGGGTGGCCGGCCACGCCGGCGAGCTGGTGATCGGCCTGGCCCGAGACCGGTCGATCCTGCTCCTGTCGGGGCGGGTGCATCCCTACGAGGGCTACTCGCAGCGCGAGGTGACCATCCTGCTGCGTGCCTGCTTGCGGGCCGGGGTGACGACGGTGTTCCTCACCAACGCGTCCGGAGCTCTGAATCCCGCCTTCGAGCCCGGCGACGTGATGCTGATCACCGACACCATCAACCTGTCCGGCGACAATCCGCTGACCGGCCCGAACCTGGATCAGCTGGGCCCGCGATTCGTGCCCATGGCCGATGCGTTCGACGGTCAGCTGCAGTCGGCTGCGCGGCGTGCCGCACGACAGGTCAGCCTCGACCTCCGGGAGGGGGTCTACGTCATGCTCGCCGGCCCAAACTACGAGACGCGCGCCGAGATGCGCATGCTCCGCGGCTTCGGAGCGGACGCGGTGGGCATGTCCACCGTGCCCGAGGTGCTGGTCGCCCGCCATGCCGGCAGCCGGGTGCTCGCACTGTCGCTGATCACCAACAAGGCGACGGCCGACGTCGACCACGAAGTGACCCACGAAGAGGTGCTCGCCGTCGGCCGCATCGGCGCGGCCAAGCTCATTCGTCTGCTCGACGTGCTGCTGCCGGAGATCGGGTAGGTGCTCTTCAACAGCTCGCCGCCGGTCCTCCTGGCCATCGGTCTGGCACTGGTGATCGGGATCACGTTCCATGAGTTCAGCCATGCGCTGATCGCCGATCAGCTGGGCGACCACCGGCCGCGCGCACTGGGCCGCGTCTCGCTCAACCCCGTACGACACATCGATCCACTGGGGGCGCTCGCCTTCCTGCTGGCAGGCTTCGGTTGGGGGCGTCCCGTGCCGGTCAATCCGTATGCCCTACGACCCGGACGCTCGGGGATGGCAATCGTCGCCGCCGCGGGACCGGTCGCTAACGTGGTGGTCGCGCTGGTGTTCGCGATCGTCTTCCGCGCCCTGCGCTTGGGTGACAGCACGTTCGGCCTGGTCGACCAGATCGTCGGCAACGTGGTGCTCTTCAACGTGGTGCTCGGCCTCTTCAACCTCCTGCCCATTCCGCCGCTCGACGGCTACAACGTGGTGCTCGCCTTCGTTCCGCCGCGCCAGGCGTTTGCGATGCAGCGCTACGCGCAGTACGGAACGCTGCTGCTGCTGGGCCTGATCCTGGTCAGCACGTTCGAGCCGTCCGGTGGCCCGATCGGTTGGCTGTTTGCGCTCGCCGGGCTGTTGACCAGGCTGTTCATCGGTGCATAGGGTCGCCCAGCTGATCGGCCACCTCACCGCCCGGGTCGGCCCCGATGACGAGGCACTCGCCCGGCGGATGCTGCCGGAATCGGCATGGGGTCTGTTCGCCTCGATGCCGGTCGCCGATCGGCGCCACGCGCTGGATGTCGCGGGCCGGCTCCGGAGGGCCGGAGTCGAGGATCTTGACCTGCTCGCGGCCGCGCTGCTGCACGACGTGGCCAAGGGTGACCGGATGCGGCTCTGGCACAGGGTCGGCGGGGTTCTGCTCGAGGCCCTCTCCCCGGGCCTGCTGCGACGCCTGGCATCCTCGGACGCCTCATCGTGGCGCTACCCGTTCCATCTCTACCTGGCCCATGACCGGCTTTCGGCAGATGCCGCGCGGCGCGCCGGTTGCACCGAGCGCTGCGGTCGGTTCATCGCCGGAGACGTGGAGCCTGGGGATGCCCGGCTGGCAGCCGCCCTGCGACGGGCCGACGAGGCATCCTGAGCATGCCGCTGCAGCCCATCCCGATTGTCTCGGAGTCCGAGTCGACCGGAGTCCCGATGGGGCTCGGGCATCTGGAGGAGGACGACTTCGAGATTCAGCTGGAGATGTTCGCCGGGCCCCTGCAGCTCCTGCTGCACCTGATCGAGGCCCGCGAGCTGGACGTGCTGAGCGTGCCGCTCGCCGAGGTCGCGGACGCCTATGTCGCGCACCTGGCGGCGAACCCGGTGAGCCCGGAGCGCCTGTCGGAGTTCGTCGCGGTCGCCGCTCAGCTGATCCTCCTGAAGTCGCGGCGACTGCTGCCCGCCGAACCGCTCCTCGCGGAGCCGTCAGAGGCGGCGGAACCCGACGAGCAGGAGCTGCGGCGGCGGCTGATCGAGTACCGCGCGCTGCGTGACGCGGCCAGGCTGCTCGCGGCCCGGGATGGAACGACGCCGCTACTGCGGCGCGAGCCACGAGAGGGCGATCTGCCGCTGCAACGCGGCGATCCGGTCTCCGCGATGCTGCTGGTCGAGGCCCTCAACCGTCTGGCGGCCATCGGCGAACCGGTCGATGAACCGCCCACCATCCTCGCGCGCGAGGTGACGATCGCCGAGCAGATGCGGCTGCTGCATGCCGCGCTGTCCGCGACCCCGCGCCTGGTGCTGCAGTCGATCCTCGGAGCCTGTCGATCGCGCACCGAGGTGGCCGTCACGTTTCTTGCCGCGCTGGAGCTGATACGCCGCCGGCAGGCAAGCGCCGAGCAGACATCGGTCTTTGGTCCGATCGTGGTGGAGCGGGTGAAGGCGGGCACGGGGTGAGCGCCCAGGCCGAGCTGGAGGCGCTGTTCGAGGCGGTGCTGTTCATCGCCGAGCGGCCGCTCCAGACCGCCGAGCTTGCCCAGCTGGCCTCGATTCCGGGTCTCCAGGCGGAGGCGACACTCTCCGCGCTTGGCGACGAGCTGTCGTCGGCGGGGCGTGGCATCCGCCTGCAGCGCCTGGATACCGCTTGGCAGCTGGTCACCGCGCCGGAGGTCGGGGAGCAGCTCGCCGCCTACGCCGCGCGAGAGGAGTCGCGCCTGACGACCGCCGCGCTGGAGGCGCTGGCCGTGATCGCCTACCGCCAACCCTGCACGCGGGCCGATGTCGAGCGCGTCCGCGGCGTCGATTCGGACTACGTGATTCGCTCCCTGCTCCACCGCCGGTTGATCGCCGAGGTGGGGCGGCGCGAGACACCGGGGCGACCGGTCCTGTTCGGCACGACCTTCGCCTTTCTCGAGCGTTTCGGCCTGACCTCGATCGACGAGCTGCCGCGGCTCGAGGGTGAGGCGGCCCAGGTGGCGGCGCTCGCCGCGGTCGTGGACCGGGCCGATGGCCCCTGAGCGCCTGCAGAAGATGCTGGCTCGGGCCGGCGTCGGGTCCCGACGC
>JALYXZ010000135.1 GCA_030946825.1 Chloroflexota bacterium
CCGCGGCTCCCGCCATGATTGCCGCCACGGCTCCCGCCACGATTTCCGCCGCGCATCAGGCCGCGGGCGAGCGGTTCGACGCGCGCATTCGGATCCGGCTCGAACCCGGCCACGATTCGCCGCGTGATCGGTGCGCCCAGCAGCCGCTCGACGTCACGCAGGAAGCCGCTCTCTTCCGGGCTGACCAGCGACACGGCGCTGCCGGTAAGACCGGCACGCCCGGTGCGCCCGATTCGGTGCACGTAATCGCCCGGCACCACGGGCAGCTCGTAGTTGACGACGTGCGGCAGGGCCTCGATGTCGAGCCCGCGCGCGGCCACCTCCGTCGCCACCAGCAGGGTGACGCGCCCCGCCTTGAAGTCGTTGAGGGCCCGCAGCCGCTGCGGCTGAGACTTGTTGCCGTGAATCGCGGCGGTGGCGATCCCGTCGCGAGACAGCAGCTCGGCGAGCTTGTTCGCGCCGTGCTTGGTCCGCGTGAAGACGAGCGCCTGATCGATCGCCCGCGTGCGCACCAGGTGCGTGAGCAGCTCGCGCTTTCGTCCCCCGTCGACCGGATGGACGACCTGGTCGACGAGATCGGTGGGCGTGTTCTGCGGGGTGACCTGGACCGATGCCGGCCGATCGAGCATCCCCTCCGCCATGCCGCGGATCTCGCGGGAGAACGTTGCGGAGAAGAGCAGGTTCTGGCGACGCGCCGGCAGCAGCGCGATCACCGCCCGGATGTCGCGGATGAACCCCATGTCGAGCATCCGATCCGCCTCGTCGAGGACGAGAATCTCGACCCCGCCGAGGTCGATGGTCCGCTGCCGCACGTGATCGAGCAGCCGTCCGGGCGTGGCAACCACGATCTCCGGTCCGCGGCGCAGCGCATTGACTTGCGGCTGGAAGCCGGCACCGCCGGAGATCGGCATCGACCGCGCGTTGCCGGAGCTGTAGATACGGATATCGGACTCCACCTGGATGGCGAGCTCGCGTGTCGGGGCCAGGATCAGGGCGCGGACGCGGTGGCGACCGGGAGTGCCGGGGACCGATGCGGCGAGGCGCTGGAGCATCGGCAGCACGAAGGCGGCCGTCTTGCCGGTGCCGGTCTGAGCGCCGGCGAGCAGGTCACGACCTGCGAGCACGAGCGGAATCGACTCGGCCTGGACCGGCGTGGGGATGGTGTAGCCCTGGCGCGCAACGGCGCGGAGCAGGTCGGGCGTTAGCCCGAGCTGAGCGAAGGACAAGGGAGTGATCTCCTGGCGAGGCCCTCCCGCGACGCAGATGGTGCGGGGCCCGGTCAGGGCGATGGGGTCAGACTCGGGATCGAACGGGGGTGAAGCCGCGGCGCTGACCGGAGCGCCAATCGAACACGTGTACCAAAGCACTGTAGCACACGCGGTGAGCAGCCGAACTTGGTGTACGCTGAGCGCTCACACGGAGTCTCTCCTTCAATGATCGCCGACTGCATCCATGGCGTGCCCGCGGCGCAGTGCGCATCCTGCCGCACCTGCCAGCACGGCTTCGTCGCCTCGCGCTGCAGCCGATGCCGCGCCCGCGTCACCAAGCTACCGATCCCCGACCGCCAGCCGGACCAGGAGTTCGAGGGCCACGAGATCTATTTCGTGCCCGCCGAGAACAGCTGGTACTACCGTGACGCCGATGCGAACCCGTCGCCCCGCTCGTATCGCTCCGCATTCATGGCGCGGCGTGCCGTGACCGAGGCAAGTGCGGCGCCCGGCGGCTCGAAGACCGCCGATGGAGGATCGGGCTCCAACGCGAGCGCGAAGAAGCGCAAGGGCGCCTCAGCCTAGAGCTGCCTCAGGGGCGCGAGGGCCTCCGCGCTCGGCTGCCAGCGCCCGAGCCAGCCATCGCCGCACCCACGATCCCCGCCGTATTGAGCATCGCCGCGGGCACCAGTGGCGCGCGGGTCTTCAGGTACTTCTGGAACTTTCCCAGCTCCTTGCTGACCCCTCCCCCGAGGATGATGAGGTCCGGCCACAGGTAGAACTCGTACTGGGTCAGCAGGTCGCTGAATTCGTGGCCCCATTTTTTCCAGCTCATCTGACGCCGCTCGCGCGCGGCACCGGACAGCAGGGTCTCCGCATCGTGGCCACGGAACTCGACGTGCCCGAGCTCCAGGTTGGGCACCAGCTGGCCGTCGGTGAACAGGGCTGAGCCGATGCCGGTCCCCACGGTCAGCATCAGCACCACGCCGTGCTGGCCCTTGCCCGCTCCGTGGGCCATCTCCGCCACACCGGCAGCGTCGGCATCGTTGAGCACCTGCGTCGGTCTGCCCAGTCGTTCCTCGAGCATCTCCCGCACCGGCGCCCCGATCCAGGCGTGGTCCAGGTTGGCGGCGGTCATCGGTTTCCCATCCTTGATGACCGATGGGAAGCCGGCACCGGCGGGCATCGCCGCGGTCAGCATGCCGGTCAACTCGAGCCTGCGAGCGACGTCGGCCACCACATCGATCACCGCGGACGGGGTGGACGGCTGGGGGGTCAGCTCGCGGACGCGCTCGGTCACCAGCTCTCCCGCGATGGGGTCGACCACGGCGGCCTTGATGCCGGTGCCGCCGATGTCGATGCCGAGCGCGCGCGCGGCCGCGCGGGGGCTGGAGGTAGTCATGCCGGTGAGGATACCCCGCCGCGTGCAGCCGGCATCGGGGGCCGTCAGGGAATCTCAACGCACCGATGAGCTCGCGCGTACTCGACTATCCTAGGCCGTCCCATGAACGTCGTCCCCCAGCTCATCGGCTATCCACGCATCGGACCGAACCGCGAGTTGAAGTGGACGCTCGAGCGTGCCTGGTCCGGTCGCATCGAGCGCGATCGATTCGCGGAGCGCATTGCCGAGCTGCGCCTCGCACACCTTGCGGAGCAGCGCGACGCCATCGGTCCCGGCGGATCGGTTGCCGACGACTTCTTCCTCTACGACCAGGTCCTGGAGACGGCCTTGATGCTCGGCGTCGTCCCGGCTGCGCTCAGCGCCGAGCTGCAGCGCGACCCGTTCGCGGTCCTCACCGCCCTCGCGCGCGGCACCCCGGAGCGCGAGGCGTGGGAGATGACCAAGTGGTTCGACACCAACTACCACTACGTCGTGCCCGAGGTGGAGCAGCTGCCGGCACGCCTTGCTCCCCTGCCATGGCGCGCGCCGCTCGGCGATGGCCAGGCCGCCTGGGTGGTGCTCGGTCCGTTCAGCCTGGCAAAGCTCTCGAAGCTCGGGCCGGGTGTCGAGCGGCGGGCACTGGCGGCCGCGGCCGGCAGCGCGTTGTGGTCCTTCGTCCGTGAGCGCGCGGAGACGACTCCGGGGTTCCGTCTCCAGGTCGACGAGCCGTGCCTCGGGCTGGCCCTGACCGATGACGACGCCGCGATCCTCGACGCCGCCTACGGGGCCGGCGGCCAAATGCGCCTCGCGACGCCGCCGCTCGTCACGGTCCAGTTCGGGTCGCCTGCGGCCGAGGCGATCGAGATGCTCGGCCGCCTGGGGTTCGTGGTCCAGATTCCGCTCGCGGCGGCAGCGGAGCTGCGCGGCACGGCCGCCTGGGACGCGCAGCTGGAGCTCGTGCTCGCGGTCCTCGACGGACGCAGCGTGTGGCCCGATGACCTCGCACCGGTGGCTCGCCTCTTGTCGGCGCTGCCCGACGATGGCCGCCTCGTCCGGTTGGTGCCATCGACCAGCCTGATCTTCCTGCCGTACACCGTCGGCGGGGAGGCGCTGCCGCCCGGCTTCCAGTTTGCGCGTGAGAAGGCCCGCGCTCTCGCCGGCTGGGCTGCGGTGCTGCCCGACGGTGAGCCACCGCCGGCTCCTGAGCCACCGCGCGCCGTGTGGCCGGGGGTCGGTGAGCTGACCGCGCGCGCCCCGCGCCCCGAACGCCGCGCGGCACAGGCCGATCTGCACCTCCCGCCGTACCCGACCACCACCACCGGCTCGCTGCCGCAGACCGCCGAGGTCCGCCACCTGCGTGCGGCGCTGTCCCGCGGTGAGCTCGACGAGGCCGGCTACCAACAGGCGGTTGGCCGGCTGATCACCGATGCCATCGGCTGGCAGGAGCGCATCGGTCTCGATGTCCTGGTCCACGGCGAGTTCGAGCGGACCGACATGGTCGAGTACTTCGCCGAGCAGATGGACGGCTTCCTCACAACTCGTCACGGTTGGGTGCTCTCGTACGGCAGCCGCTGCACGCGTCCGCCGATCCTCGCCGCGCCGCCCACCATCCGTGAGCCGATGACCGTCGACGAGTGGCGCCTGGCGCAGGCCGCCACCGACAAACCGGTGAAGGGCATGCTCACCGGACCGGTCACGATCGTGAACTGGAGCTTCCGTCCGCCGCGGGTCCCAGACGACCAGCTCTTCTGGGCAGTCGCCCGACCGATCGCCGATGAGGTGCGTCACCTGGCCGACGCCGGCGCTCGCGTCGTGCAGGTCGACGAGCCCGCGGTCCGCGAGCGCTGGCCGCTGCCGACCGTCGACGCCGAGGAGCGCCGTGCGGTCTACGCTCGCGGCGTGCGCGCCGCTCTGAACCACGTCTTTGCGCAGCCGGCGCATGTCCAGATGCACACCCACATGTGCTACGGCGACTTCGGGGAGATCGTCCCGCTGTGGGCCGATGCCGGGGTCGACGTGGCGAGCATCGAATTCAGCCGCAGCAAGGACGACAGCTACATCCGCTTGTTCTACGAACTCTTTCCCGATGGCCACCTGCAGATCGGTCCGGGCGTCTTCGACGTCCACTCCCCGCACACCCCGGGTCGCGAGGCGATGGACCAGCGGCTCCGCCACTTCGAGGCGTTCATGGCGGCGGCCGACCTGTGGGTCAACCCGGACTGCGGGCTGAAGACCCGGGGCTGGCCGGAGATCGAGCGGCAGGTGGGCGACATGGTCGCCGCCGCCCGAGCACGACGAGAAGCCCTCGCCCGGGCGGGCGGCTAGGCGTGCTCTCCACGCCGCGCGGCTGGGTCGAGATGGTCGAGATCAATCCGCCGCGGCTGCCGAGCATGACCCACCTCGACCTGCGCGACAGCTGGCGCGAGGTGCTGATCACCGACAACCCGTTCAAGCAGGTCCGCGTCTCGCCCTACGCCTTCGCGGCGCGCATCACGCACGACGTCCCCGACGTGCGTCCCACCGTCGTGTGCTCGACCCGTGACCGCAACATCCTGGCGATCGAGAGCGAGGTACGTGGCGCGCTGGTGAACGGTGTCGATTCGTTCCTGGTCGTGCAGGGCGACATGCTCCCCGAGGTCGAGCACTGGAGCAACAGCTACGAGATCGTCGAGCACCTGCGCGCGCTGCAGGAGAAGACGCCGCCGTTCGAGGTCGGGATGAGCACCCGCTCGCGCAGCTGGATGCTCCGCCGCCGAGTACAGGTCGGCGCGCAGTTCCTGACCACCGGGCCGGTGATGGACCCCGCCGCGGTTGCGCCCTGCGCCGAGCGGCTGGCGCTGCGGGCCGGTGACCCGCCGGTCTACCTGGAGGTTACGCCGCCCTTCTCCCCGGAGTGGGTCCGGCGCCTGGAGCGTGTCGGGGCCATCGGTATCGGCGACGCGCTCCGTTCCCGCCTCGAGCGAACGGCCGATCCGGAGCGGCGCCGACTCGGCTGGCAGCTAGCCAAGGCGGTCGCCGTGCGGGCTCGCCAGCATGGCTTTGCGGGCGTGGTGCTGATGGGCCTGCGCTTCGAGACCGTCATCGGGGAGGCGTTCGAGGCGTGGCACGACGACGCGGTCGAGCCACTCGATGTCGAGCTGCCGATCGAGCCGGCAACCCTGCCCTAGGCGCGCCGCGCAGGCCCAACTCAGCGCGGCGCATCGACCGATCCGGGTTCGGTGGGAGCTGGCGGCTCAACGCCACGCATCGGGGCGACCCGGCCCCGCCACGACCGCAGGCGCAGGTTGACGAGCGCAATCCCACCGATGACCAGCATGGTGCCGATCAACAGCCGGGCGTCGATCGGCTCGTGGAGCACGAGTGCGCCGAGCAACAGGCCGAACACAGGGATCAGGTAGGCAACCATCGACGCGCGGGTGGCGCCCCATCGACCGAGCAGGCGGAAGAAGATGAGGAACGCCAGGCCCGAACCAAGGAGGCCCAGCCAGACGACAGCCAGCAGGGCATCGAGGCGTCCCGGCAGGCTCAGCGGGCGGTCGACCAGGCCGGCCAGGACGGCGGCGGTGACCAAGGCGAAGCCGATCTCGAAGAGCGCGGTGATCATCGGTCGGAGGCCCTGCAGAAAGCGGCGTGCGTAGACGCCCCCGGCGGCATACGAGAGGCTCGAGCCCATTAGTGCCAGCGCGGGCAGCAGGCCGGTGCCGGACACGACGCCCGGGTCGAAGCCGACGAGGATGGCGACCCCCACGAAGCCGATGAGCAGGCCGGCGACCCGCCGGACGGTGAAGGGCTCGTCCGGGAGCGTCGCAGCGGCGATGACCATCACGAAGAGGGGAATCGCGCCGTTGATGACCGCTGCCAGCGTGGAGTCGACGCTCTGCTCGGCCCAGCTGATGAGCGAGAACGGCAGCGCCACGCTGAGGACGGCGATGACCACCAGGTGACCATAGGTTCGGGGAGTTCGCGGGAAGGGTTCGC
>JALYXZ010000177.1 GCA_030946825.1 Chloroflexota bacterium
ATGATGCGGCTCCACGAGCTGGTCAAGGCGCGCCGCGGGCAGTGGCAGACCTACGTCGATCGCGGGCCACAACGCCAGGCATGGGAAGGAGACGTCCACTGACCGCCCCGGCGAGGGCAGGCAGCCTGGTGCGGCTCCTCCTCGACCGCTTCTCCGAGATCGTGACCGACCTGTGGACCGACGAGGACACGGTCGAGGTCCAGGTCCCGCGCGACCGGCTCGTCGATACGCTCCGCACGCTGCGCGACGACGACGATTTCGGCTTCTTCCTTCTCGCCGATGCGGCGGCGGTCGACTACGGACCGCGGAACTGGTTCGAGGTCGTGTACCACCTCTACAGTGACCGCCACCCCGGGTGGCTTCGGATCCGGGTCCGCGTCGACCGACAGGATCCTCGCACCCCGACGGTCACCGACCTTTGGGAGGGGGCGATGTTCCACGAGCGTGAGATGTACGACATGATGGGCATCGTGTTCGAGGGCAACCGCGACCTGCGACGGATCTACATGTCGCCCGACTACAAGTCGTTTCCGCAGCGCAAGGACTTCCTCCTGCCCGATGACGCCGCCGACTCGGCGGCGGCGGGGGTCAACCCGCTGGAGCGCCCCGAGACGTGGCAGCTCGACCGCTTCCAGCAGAGCGCCGCGCCGGCGGTGGCCATCCCGGCGGCAGAGTCGCAGAGCGTCGAAGCCGGCGAGACCATGGCCTCGGAGACGCGTCCGCGATGACCGCCGTCGATCCCGAGCTTCGGATTCCCGACCCGCTCGACACCGAGCATGACGACGAGGCGCGGCTCCGGGCTGCCGCCGGGCTCGACCTCCCGCGCGCTGCCGGACGCACCGAGTACGCCGGGTTCGAGACGGTCGGCCTTCCGGATCGCCCGCCGCAGACCGAGCGGGAGCGCCAGCTGTTCACCCTCGACGAGGGCGAGATGCTGGTCAACATGGGCCCGCAGCATCCCTCCACGCACGGCGTGATGCGTCTGCTGGTCAAGGTGCGCGGCGAGGTGATCACCGACATCGATCCGGTCCTCGGCTACCTGCACCGCGGGATCGAGAAGCTGTGCGAGAACGCGACCTACACCACCGTGCTGACCTACGTGGACCCGATGGACTACCTGTCGGCGATGCACAACGAGCATGCTCCGGCGATCGCGTTCGAGAAGCTGTACGGGATCGAGGTGCCGCGACGCGCCGAGTACATCCGCGCGCTCGTGGTCGAGCTCAACCGCGTCTTCAGCCACGGGCTGATGATGGGCTTCCTGGCCCTCGACATGGGCGGACTGACGCCGATCCTGTACGGCTTCATCAACCGTGACGAGGTGGTCGATCTGCTGTCCGCGATCAGCGGCCAGCGGATGCTCTTCAACTTCTTCCGGGTCGGCGGCGTGAACTGGGACGTCAACGACGAGTTCCTGAGCCGCCTCGGCAAGTGGCGCAGCCACGTCCTGGACAACATCGCCATGAACGAGCGGCTGATCACCGAGAACGAGATCTTCCGGGCGCGGACGCGGGGCATGGGGATCCTGGAGGGCAAGCGCGCCGTGCAGCTGGGGGTCACCGGCCCGAACCTGCGCGCCTCGGGCGTGCCATTCGATGTGCGCAAGGCGCATCCCTACTCGATCTACCCGGAACTCGAGTTCGAGGTCATCACGCAGCAGACCGGCGACGTCTACGCCCGGTACCTGCAGCGGATCGCGGAGATCAAGCAGAGCATCCGCCTCATCGACCAGATCGTGGACCGCATGCCGCACGGCCCGGTGCAGGCGCAGGTGCCCGGCATCATTCGGCCGCGGCCCGGACGCGCCTACGCCGCGATCGAGAGCCCACGGGGCCTGTACAGCGTCTACGCCATCAGCGACGGAAGCGCGACACCGTACCGCTTCCGGATGCGAGATCCGAGCTTCATCAGCCTGCAGGCCCTGCCGACGCTGATGCCGGGCCACCTGATCGCCGACACGATGGCGATCATGGCCAGCTTCGACCCGGTGATGGGCGGGGTCGACAAGTAGATGGACTGGACGCTGCTGCTGGGGATCGGCCGGTTCATCCTGGCCACGACCCTGCTGCTGCTGCTCACCATCCCGACCGCCTTCATCATCATCCAGATGGAGCTCAAGATCATCGCCCTGATGCAACTCCGCATCGGTCCAAACCGCGTCGGGCCGGGCGGCATTTTCCAGAGCACGATCCAAGGCTTCAAGGTCCTCGCCAAGGAAGACACGGTGCCCGACCAGGCGGACCGGGCGACGTTCACCATGGCGCCCTGGATGGTCTACATGGCCGCGGCGATGAGCATGCTGGTGATCCCCTTCGCCCCGGGCCTGGTCGCCTTCGACTCCAAGATCAGCGTCGTCTACTTCTTCGCGGTCCTCGGCCTGTCGGTGGTCGGCCTGCTGGTCGCCGGCTGGGCGAGTTACAACAAGTACTCGCTGCTGGGCGGCCTGCGCAGCGCAGCGCAGATGGTCAGCTACGAGATCCCGCTCACCCTCTCGGTGGTCGGCGTGGTGGTGCTCACCGGCTCGCTGTCGTTCACCGAGATCATTGCCTGGCAGCTGCACCACGGCTGGGCGTTCCTGCCCCAGATCCTGATCCTGCCGGTCTTCTTCATCGCCGCCACCGCGGAGATCAACCGCACGCCGTTCGACATGGTCGAGGCCGACAGCGAGCTGGTCGCCGGGCCCTTCACCGAGTACAGCGGCATGCGCTTCGGCTTCTTCTTCTTTGCCGAGTACGTCGCGCTGTTCATCATGAGCACCATCCTGGTGACGCTCTTCTTCGGCGGCTGGTTGGCGCCGTGGCCGTTCCCCGCGCAGCTCGGCGGCTTCATCGGTACCATCTACGGGCTCTTCTGGTTCTTCCTGAAGTCGTACATCTTCGTCTTCGTGGCGGTCTGGATGCGGGCAACCCTTCCGCGGCTTCGCGTCGACCAGCTGATGGGGATGGCGTGGAAGGTGCTCCTTCCACTGGCGCTCCTGAACCTCTTCGTGACGGCGATCGTCGTCGTGGTCGGCAAGCTCTAGGGAGTCGATACCGATGGCGATCCCCGGCCTCGGCATCCTGAACGGGATGGCCCAGACCTTTCGCAACCTCTTCGCCCCAAAGGTGACGCGGCAGTACCCCGAGGTGCGTCCGGAGATCCCCGATCGCTGGCGCGGGCGGCTGGACCTGATCTACGACCCGTTCGGCGAGCACAAATGCGAGGTCTGCTTCCAGTGCGCCCAGGTCTGCCCGGTGGAGGCCATCGACATGAGCGGCTTCGACTCGCAGGGCAACCGGATCCGATACGGCCTGCAGGAGATCTACGACGAGCGCAAGGATCCCAACGCCTGGCGCAGAGCGGGCCTGCCGGCCCGCGCGATGCGCAACCCGGCACGCTGGGACGAGGAGATCGACACCGCGTTCGTGAGCGACGTGGTGGATGCGTACCAGGCCCGTCCGGAGGCGCTGGTCGCGATGTTCGCCGCGGTCCAGGCCCGCTTTGGTTACCTGCCGGAGCGCGCGCTGCGGACCATCAGCGACCGAACCACGATCCACTGGGCCCAGGTCTTTGGTGCGGCCGGGCTGGGCGACTTCCGGCTGCTGCCCACCGACGGGCACGTCATCACCGTCTGCACCTGCGCGGCGTGCCGCTTCACCGGTGGCGATGCGCTGCTGCGCGCCCTTGCCGACGAGCTGGGCATCGCCTCCGGCGAGTCGACCGATGACGGCGCCTTCACGCTCGAGACGAGCGCCCAGGTGGCCTCGGGGCAGCTGGCCCCTGCGATCCGGATCGATACCCTGGTCTACGGTCCGGTCACCCCGGACGAGGTGCGCCATCTCGTTCACCAGCGACGGCATGCGGCCCACGATCCGGCCGGCACGCCGGCGAGCGCCTGAGCGATGGCCGGCGACCTCTCACCGCAGATCAGCATCCTTTCCGGCGGCGAGCACCGCCTGCTGACCGATATCGGTCGCGTCGATCCGAGCTCGCTGGCGAGCTACGTCGAGCACGGCGGCTACGCCGGCCTGCGGCGCGCCATTCAGAAGCTCGGTGCCGAGGCGACAGTCGAGGAGATCGGCGCGGCCGGCCTGCGCGGTCGCGGGGGAGCCGGGTTTCCCACTGCGGAGAAGTGGCGCGTGGCGCGGCAGGCGGAGGCGGAGCGCAAGGTGGTGATCGCCAACCTGATGGCCGCCGACCCCGCCTCCCTGGGCGACCGGGCGCTGGCCGAGGGGAATCCGCACCTGATCCTGGAAGGGCTGCTGATCGCCGCCTTCGCGATCGGCGCATCCGAGGCGATCATTGCCGTTAGACGCGACTGGCAGGTCGGGCTCGAACGCTTCCGCCAGGCGGTCTCGGAAGCGGAGGCCGCTCGCCTCGCCGGGTACCTGGTGCTCGGCACGGACGTGAGCGTGCAGGTCACCGTGCGCGAGGGCTCCGGTGC
>JALYXZ010000183.1 GCA_030946825.1 Chloroflexota bacterium
CTCGGCAGCGACGACCCGCAGCCCAGCGAGCTGGTGCTGGCACACCCCGAGGAATCCGTGGAAGCCGGGCGCCTCCGGATCGTGCAGGCCCAGGAAGCTGAACGGCAGCGCCTTGCGGAGGAGATCCACGACGGTCCCGCCCAGGTATTGACCAACGCCATCTTTCAGCTGGAATACGTCGATCGGGTCATCGGTGAGAATCCCCGGACGGCTCGCACCGAGCTCGGCTTCCTGCGCACCATGCTGCGCGACGGCCTGGACGAGATGCGCAGCTTCATCACCGCACTCCGGCCGCCGATTGTGGACATGGGCCTCGCCGCGGCCATCGGCACCCACGCCAGTGAGTTCCAGGCCCGCCACGCGATCACCGTGCACACCGACGTGGAGCGGATCGACACCATGGTTGCCCGGCCCGCCAAGGCATCGGTACTGCGGATCATCCAGGAGTCGCTGCAGAACGTCCGCAAGCACAGCGCGGCGACCGAGGTGCACATCGCGGTCGAGGGGGAGCACCTCACGATCAGCGACAACGGACGAGGCTTCGACGTCATGCGGCTGGCGACCGGGGGGAGCCGCAACTTTGGGCTCCAATTCATGCGCGAGCGCGCCGAGCTGATGGGCTCACAGCTCCAGATCGAGTCCCGACAGGGCGAAGGGACGCGCATCCTGCTGCGCATCCCGCCGACCGCCCGGTGACGTACCCTGCAGGGCAGCTACCCAAGGAGGAGATTGTGCAAGAGGTTCAGACAGACCGCCGCAGGGGCGGCGACCGCCGGAATCCGGGCGATAGGACGCGGATCGTGATCGTCGACGGTCACACGCTGTTTCGACGGGGCGTTCGCAACATCCTCGAGCTCGAGGGCGACATGGAGGTCGTGGGCGAGGCCGGCAGCGGGCGAGAGGCGATCAGCGTGGTCGGGGACCTCACGCCTGACGTGGTGCTGATGGACCTCACCCTGCCGGCCCCGAACGGGATCGAGACCACGCAGCGTCTCAAGCGAGAGCTGCCCCACACCGGCGTCATCGTCCTGGCGCCGAATGACGACGAGGATCAGCTCTTCGACGCCATCAAGGCCGGGGCGGCCGCATACGTCTTGAAGGACATCGACCCCAACGACCTGATAGCCATCATCCGCCGTGTGCGCTCGGGCGAGTACCTGATCAACGACAAGGTATTCAGCAAGCCGGCGGTGGCCAGCCGCGTCCTAAAGGAGTTCCGCGAGCTGGCGGTCTACGGGTCGGACGCCCAGCCGATCTTCGCCCCGCTCTCACCGCGCGAGGTCGAGATCCTGGATAACATCGCGCAGGGGATGACCAACAAGCAGGTCGCCTACGCGCTCAGCATCAGCGAGCAGACGGTGAAGAACCACATGAGCTCGATCCTGCGCAAGCTGAGCGTGAACGATCGGACCCAGGCGGTGGTGTACGCCATGCGCCAGGGCTGGATCAAGATCCCGGAGGACTGAGCCAGGTGCTTCGGACCAGCCCAGCGTCCGCGCTCAGGCCCCACGCAAGTCACGCCGAACAGCAGTACGGGAGTTCCATGGTCGAAGCACGGCGGGCTTCGTAGCCTTCACTCCACGTCGTGCCGGGTATCCGGGACGACCTTCATCTGGGGGCCGGGGACGTCCCGGCCCGGGTCTCCTCCTCCGGTCTGGGGAGCCGCGTCCCGCAGCAGGGCGCGGCTCCTCGGCTGTCTCGCTACCCGAGGCGCCCGCTGACCGACACCGTCCTACACCCGGACAGCGCAGGCAGCGTCGCTCCCGCGCCGACGCGGGTACGGGGCAGTCCAGGCGTCCGACAGGACCAATGGGTCATATTCATCGGTCGCCGCCAGACCCTACGCTCCCCGACGCAAATCCTCGAGGAAAGGAGGTACCTGCACACCAATGATGCTCTTCGTCCAGACCTACATCAGCACTCTTCTGTCCAAGTTCCACAAGGACGATGAGGAGGGCCAGACGCTCGTCGAATACGGGCTTCTGCTCGCACTGATCGCGATCATCGTGATCGTGGCTCTGCTCTTCCTCGGTCCGATCGTGAGCCGCATCTTCCAGAACGTCGGCTCGAACCTCAACGGCTCGGGCAGCTAAGCCCCTAACCCTTGAGACCGAGAGCCCCCGGCGCAGCGCCGGGGGCTCTCTGCGTAGGTGACCGCGATCCCCGGGTAGTACCCCATCGGCGTAGGCCACAAGTCCAATCGAAGTGCCGCACACCCGTCCCTAGTCTGTTGACCGCAGTCACAGGGCTGCGCCGTCCTCATTCGACTCTGCTTCAAGCTCCAAGAGGGAAGACCCGTGAAGCGTTCAAACCGCCTGATCTTGCTGGTTGGCGTTCTCCTCGCCGCCGTCGTGTTCGTCCTGGTCTGGGTCGTTCTGAACTCCAGCTCTCCCAACGGGGTGGGCGTTGCGACTCCCAAGACGACCGTCCTGGTCGCCAAGAGCGACATCAAGATCGGCGACACGGTGACCCCCGACAAGGTCACGACCCGCCAGGTCGATCCCGCCGGCATCACCGGCACACCGCTCCACGATCCCTCGCAGCTCGGCAACCGTCGAGCGCTCGTCGCGGTCGTGGCCGGCGCGCAGGTCCCGGCTGAGACCTTCGGCCAGCAGAACGGGACCGCCGACATCGCCAGCCAGCTGAAGCCGGGTGAGAAGGCAATCTCGTTCCAGGTCGACTCGGTGACCGGCCTCAACTTCCTGCTCCAGCAGGGGAACGTCGTCGACGTCGTCCTGTCCCGCGACGTCGGAGATCGCCGCGACCTGCGCGTTGTGAAGGCGCTGCTGCAGGCCAAGCGAGTCCTGTACGTCAGTCAATCCAACATCCGGCAGACACAGCCGAACGCCTCCGCATCGCCGAGCGCCGCCGGCAACCAGGCGGCGGGCCAGGCCCTGACCAGCTCCGTGGTGATCATCGCCGGCACGGACCAGGACGCGGAGATCATCCGTTGGTTCAGCCGCACCGATGGAGACGTCGGCGGCATAAGCGTTGCGCTGCGGAGTGCCGACGACACGACCATCGAGAAGACGAAGGGCGTCACGCTTCAGAGCCTGCTGCAGCAGTACGGCCTGAACATTCCGTCGGCTCCCACCCCCAGCAGCGGCCAGTAGCCGAGCACGGGGCTGAATCGGTGATCAAGGTCCTCATCGTCGACGACGTCCCCGAGACGCGCGACCACCTCACGAGGCTCCTGGGCTTCGAGGAGGCGATCGACGTCGCGGGGACGGCAGCCTCCGGCGAGGAGGCGATCCAAGGCGCCATGGAGCTCCGTCCCGACGTGGTCGTCATGGACATCAACATGCCGGGCATGGATGGCATCGCCGCGGCGGAGCTCATCTCGGAGCGGCTGCCGAGCGCCGCGATCATCATGATGAGCGTGCACGGCGAGGCCGAGCATCTTCAGCGGGCGATCCGGGCCGGCGCTCGCGAGTTCCTGGTCAAGCCCTTCTCCAGCGACGAGTTCGCGACCAGCATCCGCCGCGTCTACGAACGCGAGGTCGGACGACGCGAGCGCCTCGGCGTCGGCGCGTCCCAGGCCGCCGGCCGCCCCCCCGAGGACGTCGCGGCCGAACACCAGGTGATCGCCGTCTTTTCACCCAAGGGCGGAGCCGGCCGGACCACGGTGGCCACCAACCTCGCGGTCGCACTGCACCGGGAGAATGACGCGCGCGTCTGCCTGGTCGACGCCAACCTCCAGTTCGGCGATGTCGGGGTGCTCCTCAACCTCAACCCCAAGACCCGCTCCGTGCTGGACGCGGTCGAGGGCGGTGAGCCGGACGCCGAGCTCCTCAACTCGGTGGTGATCAACCACTCGAGCGGGATCCGTGTCCTTCTCGCGCCGCCCGCGCCGGAGAGCGCGGACCTCGTCACGCCTGCGTACCTGCGCAAGCTGGTTGACGTGCTGCGCATCAATCACGAGTACGTGGTCGTCGACCTGCCTGCGACGCTGAATGATCATTCGCTGGCGGTGATGGACGCCGCCGACA
>JALYXZ010000228.1 GCA_030946825.1 Chloroflexota bacterium
TCGGTGGTGCTCGCCAGCGATCCCGCGGGCCGCCGCCGGCTCTGGGAGCTGCGCGAGCGACACACCGAGGCCGTCGGCGCCCAGGGGATCGTCCACAAGCTCGACGTCGGGGTGCCCGTCGCTCGGATCGCCGAGTTCGTCGAGCGCGTGCAAGAGACGGTCTCGCGGACCGATCCGACAGCGCGGACGATCCTGTATGGCCACATCGCCGACGGCAACCTGCACGTCAACGTGCTCGGTCCCGCCGCAGACGACGAGCGCGTCGACGATGCGGTCCTGGAGCTGGTGATCCAGATGGCCGGCACCGTCAGCGCCGAGCATGGAGTGGGGGTCGCCAAGCGCCGCTGGTTCGCTGCCGACCGGGGCGCGGCCGACCTGGCCGCCATGCGCGCGGTGAAGGATGCTCTCGATCCGCGTGGCATCCTCAATCCCGGCGTGCTCTTCGAGCCGTCGTGAGCCAGCTGGCAGCAGGCGTCCGGTGAGCGAGCTTCGCGCCATCCTGTCCGCGGCCCGTGAGCTCGAGGAGCGCGGCGTGCCGATGGCGCTGGCCACCATCGTCGCGGTCCGCGGCTCCACGTATCGGCGGCCCGGTGCACGCCTGCTGGTACCGGCCAATGGAGAGCCGATCGGGACGCTGAGCGGCGGCTGCTTCGAAGGGGAGGTGGCCCGGACCGGCCGGGAGGTGCTGGGCGACGGTCGAGCCCGCCTGGTGGCGTTCGACGCAACCGCGGACGGCGACGAGGTTTGGGGCCTGGGTCTCGGCTGCAACGGAGCGATGGAGGTGCTGGTCGAGGCGGGTGAGGCGGTACGTCGCGTGCTGCCTGTGTTGGAATCGGGGCTCGCGGGCGCAGCGCCGGTGGCGCTGGTCACCCTGCTCTGCGACCCGCTCGGCGCGCGGCTGGCGATGGATGCCTCGGGGAGGCGGTAGTCTGACCTGCCGCCGCCGCTCACCGAGTCGGCGCAGTCGGCAGCGTCCGCGGCGCTGGAGCCGGGCCGCAGCGGCCTGGTCGAGCTGCGCCCCGAGAGCCGCGCCTTCGTCGAGGTCATCGGGCCGCCGATCCGGCTCGTGGTGTGCGGGGCCGGCCACGATGCCGTGCCACTCGTCGGCGAGGCCCGCGCCCTCGGCTGGCGGGTGCTGGTCACCGATGTCCGGCGTCGCCTGCTGAACCACGACCGCTTCGGGCCGGAGGTCGCGTTCGCGGATGTCGCTCCGGCGGACCTCGCCGCCGGCATGGAGCCATCGGTGCGCGACTTCGTGGTGGTCATGAGCCACAACTACCTGCGCGACCTGGAGTACGTGCGCACCGTGATCGGCACGCCGGTGCGCTACATCGGGGTGCTCGGCCCGCGAGCGCGCACGCAGCGCATCCTCGCCGAGCTGGCGGAGCAGGGCATCGGCCTCAGCCGCGCGGACCGGCTGAAGCTCCACGCGCCGGCCGGGCTGGACATCGGCGCAGAGGAGCCGGCGGAGGTCGCACGCTCGATAGTGGCGGAGATCCTGGCCGTTGACCGGGGGCGTGCCGGGGGGATGCTCCGCGCCGGTGAGGGGCCGATCCACGCTCGGAGCGGCGGCTAGCCGCCGATGTAGCTCATCTCCACCCGGGCCAGGTCCGCGGTGCCGGCGGTGCGCAGCTCCGAGTAGCGGTCCTCGCGCGATGCCCACAGGCTTCGGATCGCGGAGTCCAGCGCGGGGTCGGCGACGCCTCCCCGCATCAGCGCCCGCAGGTCGTGGCCCGCCGTCGCGAACAGGCAGGTGTATACCTTGCCGTCGGCGCTCAACCGCGCGCGGTTGCAGTCACCGCAGAACGGTTGGGTGACCGATGCCACCACCCCGATCTCCCCGGCTCCGTCTCGGTACCGATAGCGCCGCGCGACCTCACCGCGGTAGGTGGGCGAGATCGGCTCCAGCGGGAAGACGGAGTCGATGCGCGACAGGATCTCATCGGCGGGCACCACCTCCGCCAGCCGCCAGGCGTTGGTGTGGCCGACGTCCATGTACTCGATGAAGCGCACGATGCGTCCACTGCCACGGAAGTGGCGGGCGAGGTCCAGCACCGCGTGCTCGTTCACGCCGCGGCGCACGACCGTGTTGACCTTGATCGGTCCAAGCCCCGCCCTCTCGGCGGCGGACATCGCGTCCAGCACGCGCGCCACCGGGAAGCGCGCGTCATTCATGCGCATGAAGGTCGGGTCATCGAGCGCGTCGAGGCTGACTGTGACCCGCTGCAGACCCGCCGCGGCAAGCGCATCGGCGCGTGCGGCGAGCAGCGCTCCGTTGGTGGTCAGGGTCAGGTCGCGGATCCCATCGATCGCGGCCAGGCGTCTGATCAGGTCCTCCAGCCGGCGCCGCAGCAGCGGCTCTCCGCCGGTCAGCCTCACCTTCTGCACCCCGAGACCGACGAAGCGCTCGACGAGTCGCACGATCTCGTCGAAGGTGAGCAGCTCCGCGCTCCCCAGGAAGGCATGCTGCGCCCCGAACACCTCGCGCGGCATGCAGTACACGCAGCGGAAGTTGCATCGGTCCGTCACGCTGACCCGCAGGTCGTGCAGGCGGCGGCCGTACCGGTCGGCGGGCAGGTCTGTCGCGCTGTCGGCGGCGGACGGCCCGGGCGCAGGCGGCGGCTCGCCGAGAATCGGCAGGAGCGGGCTCATGACCGGCTCAGCCTACCCCTGTCCGCTCCCGGCGGCGATCTCCCGCTCGGCACGGGTGAAGAGCGAGCCGAGGACGCGGGCCACCGTCGGGAAGGCGTGGATCGTGTCGGCAAGCACCTCCATCGGGGTACCCAGCTTCAGCGCCAGGACCGCCTCGTGGATCGCCTCCGAGACGCCGGGACCGGCCATGAAGGCACCGGCCAGCGTCCGTGACCGGCGATCGACCACGATGCTGACGTGCCCCTGCGCCTCCGAGACGTAGCCCTTGGCGGTCGTCGCCAGGTCCTCGCTCAGCTCGATCGGATCCATGCCGCGCGCTCGCGCCTGCTCCAGCTGCAGGCCGACCGATGCGGTTTCCGGATCGGTGTAGGTGGCGCGCGGAATGGCGTGCAGGTCGGGCGTCACGTCGTCGCCCAGCGCCAGCCGGGCCGCGAGCTCGCCCTCGTAGTGCGCCAGGTGGGTGTGGAGCTCAGGCCCGGCCACGTCGCCCGCGGCGAACACGTTGTCAGCCACCCGCAGCCGATCGTCGACGTCGAGGCGGCCGTCGCGCGGCGTCACGCCGATCGCCGCCAGGTCCAGGCCATCCAGCGGCAGGCTGCGGCCGATGGCAACCAGGATCCGCTGCCCCTCCACGCTCGAGCCGTCGGACAGCTCCAGCGCGTGGTCTGCCTCCTCAATGGCCGCGGGCCGCACCCGTTGCGCCCGCACGCCGGTGCGGATGGTGACGCCGTCGCGCTCGAGCGCGGCGGCCAGGATCTCGGAGCTGCGCGGATGGTCCCGGCTGTTGATGCGCGGGTTGCTGTCGATCAGGGTGGTCGGCACGCCGTACCGCGCGTAGACCTGCGCCAGCTCCACGCCGGTCGGGCCGCCGCCCATGATCAGCAGGCTCCGCGGTAGGTCGCGCGTCGCGGTCCCTTCCCGGTTGGTCCAGTACTCGACCCGGTCGAGGCCCGGAATGGGGGGGATCCTTGGCAC
>JALYXZ010000235.1 GCA_030946825.1 Chloroflexota bacterium
CGATTGCCGCACTCGGCGACAAGCTGGAGGCGCGACGCGCCGCCCGTGGGGCTGGGGTGCCGATCGTGCCCGGGCTGACGGTGCCGCTCGATGGTCCCCAGGGGGATCTGGGTGGGATCGGCTTTCCGTTGATGCTCAAGGCGGCGGCCGGCGGCGGTGGCCGGGGGATGCGGCGGGTGGACACTGCGGAGGACCTGGCGAGGGCCCTCGATGCGGCGCGCCGCGAGGCGGTGGCTGCGTTCGGGGCCCCGGCCGTGTATGCGGAGCGGCTCATCGCCCCGGCGCGGCACGTGGAGGTCCAGCTGCTGGGGGACCGTCATGGATCGCTCGTCTGCCTGGGTGAGCGGGACTGCAGCGTGCAGCGACGAAACCAGAAGCTCGTGGAGGAGACGCCGTCTCCGGCGGTGACGCCCGAGATCCGGGCCGCGCTGTTCGAGAGCGCCCGCCGCGTGGCCGGAGCAGTGGCGTTCTGGAGCGCGGCGACCGTGGAGTTCCTTCTCGACGCCGACGGGCGGCATCACTTCCTGGAGATGAACACGCGCCTCCAGGTGGAGCACGGTGTGACGGAGCTGGTGACCGGTCTCGACCTGGTCGCCTGGCAGCTGCGGGTTGCCATGGGCGAGCGCCTGGCCCGCGACGTGGTGGACGCCGAGCCGAGGGGTCACGCGATCGAGGTGCGGCTGTACGCGGAGGACCCGTGGAACGACTTTGCGCCGGTTGCGGGCAGGGTCAAGGCCTGGCGGATGGCCGGCGGCCCGGGCGTTCGGGTCGATGCCGGCGTCACCGCCGATACCGACGTGCGGCCCGACTACGACCCCCTGCTCGCCAAGCTGATGGTGCATGCCGGCGACCGGCCCGCGGCCATCGCTCGGCTGCGGCGTGTCCTGGATGAGACCGTGGTGGGTGGTGTGCAGACCGACGCAGGCTTCTTTCGATGGCTGGTTGACGAGCGGGGCTTCGCCGCCGGCGACTACGACACCGCCCTCATCGCGGAGCGCTGGTCCGCGCCGCCACCGAGTAGCCAGGAGATGGCGCTCGCGGCCCGCGCGGCCTCTGAGCTGCGCGACCTGGCGTCTGCGGCCTCCGCCCGCAGGCCTGGGGGCGGAGGCTCCGGTCAGTCGGCCTGGGGGCTCGCCGCCCGTCGCGAGGCGCTTCGATGAGCGGCCGCTATCGAGCCCGGATCGACGGCCGCGACATCGAGCCGGCCGACGACTGGCAAGTCCGCATCCTGGATCTCCCGCACGGGCTCGTTTCCCTTGGCGGCGACGCGGGCTCGATCCTCGCGGCGGTCGAGGGCAGCGGCGAGGAGTGGTGGGTCACGCTGCATGGCCGCCGCCTGCGGGTTGAGCTTCAGACCTGGCGGGAGCGCGTCCTGGCAGAGGCGGACGTGGCGGCCCAGGGCGCTGCGGGGCCGCTGGAGGTCAGGGCCACCCTGCCGGGACTGATCGTCGCGGTGCAGGCGGAGCCGGGGAGCGAGGTGGTCGAGGGCGCACCATTGGTCACCATCGAGGCCATGAAGATGCAGAACGAGGTCCGGGCCCCGCGCGCCGGCCGCATCCTGGAGGTGATGGTTGCCGCCGGCGCGACCGTCGCCGCCGGGGCGATCCTGCTCCGGCTCGAGTAATGCCTGCGCGGCGGCCGCGCCATGGGAGGCGTCGGACCGCCGACTACAATCGGCGCCTGATGAGCGCCCCGCAGCCGCCGCGCCCCACCCATCGGTCGACAAGCTCGGGGATCGAGGTGGGCACCGTCTACGGCCCTGCCGAGACGAGCGACCTGGACCCTGCCGCGGACCTCGGGGAGCCGGGACAACCTCCGTTCACCCGGGGCATTCACCCCGATGGCTACCGTGGGCGTCCGTGGACGATGCGCCAGTACGCCGGGTTCGGCTCGGCCGACGAGACGAACGCCCGCTTCCGCTACCTCCTCGCCTCGGGGCAGACGGGGCTGTCGGTCGCCTTCGACCTGCCGACCCAGATCGGCTACGACTCGGACGACCCGATGGCGGTCGGGGAGGTGGGACGGGTCGGCGTCCCGATCGACTCCGTCGCGGACATGGAGATCCTGCTGGACGGGATCGCCCTGGATCGGGTCAGCACCTCGATGACCATCAATGCCACCGCGGCCATCCTGCTGGTGCTGTACGAGACGGTCGGTCGTCGCCGCGGGGTCGACCCGCATCGGCTGCGCGGCACGATCCAGAACGACATTCTCAAGGAGTACGTCGCGCGCGGGACCTACATCTTCCCGCCCGGGCCCTCGATGCGGCTGGTGACCGATACCTTCGCCTACTGCCGCACCGAGCTGCCCGCCTTCAACACCATCAGCATCAGCGGCTACCACATGCGCGAGGCGGGAGCCACCGCCGTCCAGGAGGTGGCGTTCACGATCGCCGATGCGATCGCCTACGCCGAGGCAGCGCTCGCCGCGGGGCTCGGCTTCGACGAGTTCGCCCCGCGTCTCTCCTTCTTCTTCGCGGCACACAACGATCTGTTGGAGGAGGTGGCGAAGTTCCGCGTGGCCCGCCGCGTCTGGGCCCGGACCGCGGCCGAGCGGTTCGGCGCTCGCGATCCGCGGAGCATGGCAATGCGTTTCCACGTGCAGACCGGTGGCTCTACCCTGACCGCCCAGCAGCCGGATGTGAACGTGGTGCGCACCACGGTGCAGGCCATGGCTGCGATCCTGGGCGGTGCGCAGTCGCTGCACACCAACGCGCTCGACGAGGCGCTCGGTCTCCCAACGCCCGCCACCGCTCGTTTGGCGCTGCGCACCCAGCAGGTGCTCGCCTACGAATCGGGACTGGTTGCGCCCGTGGATCCGCTCGGCGGCTCCTACTACCTGGAGCGGTTGGGCGCCGAGATGGAGGAGCGGGTGTGGGACGAGTTGCGCCAGATCGATGAGCGCGGGGGGACGCTGGCCGCCATCGCGGAGGGACACCAGCAGCGCGCCATCGCCGAGGCGGCGTACGCGTTCCAGCAGGCAGTGGAGCGCGACGAGCAGGTGGTGATCGGCGTGAACGCGTTCACCGATGCCGACCAGGCCGAGCAGCGCCCGGCGCCCCAGCGGATCGACGCGGCGGCCGAGCGGCGCCAGATCGAACGGACCCGTGCCATCCGCGATGGCCGCGACGCCGGTCGCGCCGCGGCCGCCTGGGCTGCGCTGGCGACCGCTGCCAGCGGAACGGAGAACGTGCTGCCACGCATCCGCGCCTGCATCGAGGCAGACGTCACCCTCGGCGAGGTGGCGGGCGTCCTGCGCGCGGCGTGGGGGGAGCACCGCGAGTGACGCTGGAGCGCGAACCGGAGCGCGAACCGGCCGACCGCCGCAGTCCGATTGGGCCGGTCCACCATGTCGGGATCGTGGTGCGCTCGATCGAGCAGTCGCTTCCGCGATACGAAGAGCTGTTCGGCCTGGCGCCCGATGCGGCGCCGCGGGTCGTGGAGGCGCAGCAGGTGCGTCTCTGCTTCCTGCCCACCGGCCGCCCGCCGGCCGCTCGGCTGGAGCTCATCCAGCCGCTCGGCACGGAGAGTGGGGTGGCGCGTTATCTCGCGAACCGCGGCGAGGGACTCCACCATGTCTGCTTCGGGGTGCGCTCGGTCTCGGATGAGCTGGCGTACCTGGCGACGCATGCCGCGGAGCTGATCGATGCGGCGCCCCGTGCGGGGGCGGAGGGCCTGGTCGCCTTCGTCCATCCGCGCACGCTGAACGGGGTGCTCTGGGAACTCGCCGACCCGCGTGGCATGGAGGGCTGAGCGAGCGGATGGACGACCTGCAACAGCCGATCCCGGAGTGCCCCCAGTGGCCGGCCGCCCATCGGCCGACCGATGCCAGCCAGGCTGGCCCTGAGACCGACGAACATGCAGGAAGGATACGCCGGCGGAGTGGGCGAGGCGGCTGGCGACCCCCCGCCGCCCGCTCCCACGCTCGCAGAGCGGCCGGGGCAGGATCGGTGTGGGGCGGTCGGGCCGGTTTGCGGCGGTTCGCCGGTCGTAGGGCCACGGTGGGTGGCATCCAACGCCCGCGATGCCAGCAGCGCAGCCGGCAGACAACGCATCCCGCCGGCGCCCGCGGCCGGTCCCGGCCGCGGCCGTGAGGACGTTCGTCGACGATCGCGAGACGGGGTTGCCGGCGGGGTCCGGCGTCCCGTTAGCGCTGGGCGCCGATGCCTGACGAGCGGCGCCTGGTGACCGTCCTGTTCGCCGACGTGGTCGGCTCGACCGCCCTCGGCGAGTCGCTCGACCCGGAGGACCTGCGTCGCCTCCTCTCGCGCTTCTACGACATCGCTCGGCAGGTGATCGAGAGCCGCGCCGGCACGCTCGAGAAGTTCATCGGCGACGCGGCGATGGCCATCTTCGGCCTTCCGATGGCGCACGACGACGACGCGCGGCGCGCGATCGACGCCGCGCTCGAGCTGCGCGATGCCGTGCAGACCGACGCGACGCTCGCAGATCGGCTCCCGATCCGGATCGGGATCAACACCGGCGAGGTCGTCGCCAGCCGCGACGAGGCGCGCGCGGACTTCATCGTCACCGGGGACGCGGTGAACGTCGCGGCACGGCTCCAGCAGGCCGCGGAGCCTTGGCAGGTCCTCGCCAGCGTGCGAACCGCGAGCGCGGCCGGGAATGCGTACGGCTTCGGACCGGTCCAGGAGCTTGACCTCAAGGGCAAGGCGTTGGCCCTCGCGGCGCGGCCGGTGCTCGGGCGCGCGGTGGCGGAGCGTCGCCGCGCGCCGCTCGTGGGTCGCGACGCCGACCTGGCGCAGCTCGATCTCGTCGCGCGTCGGGCGTTCAGCGAGCGCCGCCCCTACCTCGTCAGCCTCATCGCGCCGGCGGGAACCGGCAAGAGCCGCCTGGTCGAGGAGTTCCTGGCACGGATCCGGGCATTTGCGCCGGAGGCGCAGATCGCGATCGCGCAGTGCCTGCCCTATGGCCAGCGCCTGACCTACTGGCCGATGCGTGCGCTCCTGCTGGGGCTGCTCGCGTTGCCGGACGACGCCGCGTCCGACGAGGTCCGGCGGCGCGCAACAGCCTGGCTGACCGAGGCTGGCGCCGACGACCCGGCGGAGACGGCCGACCTGCTGGCCGCCACGATCGGGGCATCTGAGACCGATGCCATCGAC
>JALYXZ010000236.1 GCA_030946825.1 Chloroflexota bacterium
CCACGCCGGCGATGCTGGAGAGACTGCGGATCATGCGTGCCCGGCCACGCTCCGCCTACACCGGTGCGGGGTCAAAGGTTCACGTCGGGGCCGCTGGCTCGCGACGGAGGGTGAGGTTGATGCGACCGTATGGCGGCCGCGGGTCGCAATAGACCCGCACCTGGTGATCGGCGTCGCTCAGAGCGGCGGCGTCCCACAACCGGTTCTGCGCCTCGAAGCGGACCTCGGCGAGCTGCGGCCAGCGGGCAAGCATCCGCTGACCGATCTCATGCACCAGGTGCTGGATCGAAAGGCTCACGAACTCGTGGAAGACCGATGCCGCCAGGTCGGCCACCTGCTCGCCGGCGACGTAGCGCCGGTGGTCCGCCGCGAGCGCATCGGTCGGATCGGCGTAGCGCCAGCCGATGTCGCACCAGATGTACAGCGGGCGGTCGGGGCGGTCCGGAAGCGTGGTGTGGGCGTCGCGCGCGAAGTCTGCGAAGCTGCTGCCGGTGAGCTTGATGAGCTGCAGGCCCTCCCGCCCGGCATCGAGACCTGCGACCCGCACGTCGTCCGCATCGGCGATCCGCTCGAGGTCGATGGATGCGCGGCCAGCGTCGTTCCGATCGCGGCTGAACAGCCGTTCGGAGGGCGCGAACCCCTGCCCGTCGAACACGACCGCCGCCGGGAACGGCAGCTCTCGGCCGCGCATCGTGAGCCGCTCCATCTGGGGATAGGTCCGTAGAAAGGAGGAGCCGATTTCGTGCAGCCACCCTTCGAGCGTGGCGGCGCCGCAGGTCAGCGCCGCCTGGTGGATGAAGTTCTTCATCGTGTCGGTGGCCACCACCCGACGGTTGTCGCCGCGGGTGTACGCCTCGATGAATGCCTCGCCGCGGACCACTATCTCGAGCTCGGCGGCGAACAGCCGATTGTCGCGGCCGGTGAACGCCGACTCGGGGATCGGGACGATGCCCGCCAGCGGCGTGGCTGACGTGCGGTAGACATTTACACCGGCTTTGCCGTAGCTGATCTCGTAGCTCACCGGGCCGGCGCCTCCGGCGCCCGGCGCAGGCGGCGGAGCCGGTCGCCGGCGATGCGCACCACATCGTCCAGACCGCGGCGCAGCTCCTCCCGACGGCTCCTGCGAAGCGCGTTCTCGAGCAGCGGGACCATCTCGGATCGCGAGCGCCCGCCAACAAAGATCACGAAGCGGAACCCGAAGCGCTGCTCGTACGCCGCGTTGAGCATCTCCAGCTTCTCGGCGAGCGACCCGGTGGCGCCCCCGGCCCCGTCCGCTTCTCCCTGCTCGGAGCGCGAGAGCGCGGACATTGCCTCGCGATCAGCGCCGATCCGTGGGTGGGCATTCAGCAGCCGCAGCTGGTCCTCCTCGGGCATCTGTCGGGCGGCTCGGCGAATCGCGTCCAGCAGGCGGTCGTCGGTCCCGAACGGACGCTGGGGCGCCAGCCGGGCCGCGAGGCCGGGAGCGTCCTCGAAGAGCGGGGCGACGAGGCGCATGAAGTCAGCGGTCGCGACGCGGTCGAGCTCCGCTGCGGTCGGGAGAGGCTGCTCTTCCACGTCAGCTGCCCCGGTAGCTCGATACGCCGAACGGCGAGAGCAGCAGCGGCACGTGATAGCCGCGGCCCACGTCGTCGACATGGAACCCCAGCGCCAGGTTCTCGAAGAACGCGGGCTCGGCCCCGTGGTCGTCGTGCTGGTCCGCGTAGGCGGCCATGTCGAAGACCAGCTGGTAATCGCCGGCGATGAGCTCGGCGCCGCTGAGCAGGTCGGCGATGCGGCCATCGGGATCGGTGGTCATCTCGCCGAGCAGCTCTGGCTGCCCTGCCGGGGAGAGGCGGAAGATCGCAACCGGGACGCCGGTCGCCGGTTCGCCCCGGCCGAGGTCCAGCACGTGGGTCGAGATCGTCGGTGGGGGAGCGGCCACGGTATCCTCCGCGCGTGACTGACCTGACCATCCGTGTCGGCGACCTCCACTTTACCGCCCGCTGGGAGGCGGAGGCCCCGCGCACCGTCGCGGCGATTCGCGGGCTGCTGCCGATCGAGTCGCGGCTGATCCACTGTCGCTGGAGCGGTGAGGGAACGTGGATCCCTTTCGGGGACCTCGACCTGGGGGTCGGGTACGAGAATCACACCTCCCACCCCACCCCCGGGCAGCTCCTCGTCTACAGCGGACCGATCTCGGAGTGCGAGATCCTGTTCCCGTACGGCGCGTGCATGTTCAGCTCGAAGCTCGGCCAGCTCGCCGGGAACCATTTCGCGACGGTCACCGGCGGTACCCAGCTCTTTGCGGAGCTCGGCCGGCGAGTGCTGTGGGAGGGGGCACAGCCGATCCTCATCAGCGAAGCCTGAGCGCGTCGCGATGACCGACCTCGTCGTCCGAGGCGGCACGGTTGTCACCTCGGCGCGCTCGTTCCGCGCGGACGTGGCCATCGCCGACGGCCGGATCGAGGCCGTCGGGCTGGACCTGCTACCCGCCGGCAGCCCCACGATCGATGCCGGCGGCTTGCTCGTGCTGCCCGGCTGCATCGACGTTCACACCCACACGCGACTCCCAACCGAGATCGAGCCGGACCGATTCCACCGCGACACGCTCGCGGCGGCGTACGGCGGCACGACAACCTTCCTGGCCTTCAACAACCCCGGAACGGGCATCAGCCCCGCCGGCGGGCGCTCACTGGTCGCCGGCATGCAGGAGTTCCGCGCTCGAACGGTGGGGGAGTCGGCGGTCGACTTCGGGCTCTCGGCGGTCATCTCCGGCGGCCAGCCGGACTCGATCGCGGAGCTGCCACGCCTGATCGAGGCCGGCGTGCCGACCTTCAAGGCGTTCATGGTTTACGACTTCCGCCTGACCGATGAGCTGCTGCTCGCCGCGCTGCGGGTCACCGCTCGGCGCGGCGGCATGCTCCAGGTGCACTGCGAGAACGCGACCGTCGTCGACGAGCTCGTGCGCCGCGAGCTCGCCGCGGGGCACCTCGCCAGCCGGTACCACGCGGCCAGTCGTCCGTCCTACGCGGAGGCGGAGGCGACCCACCGTGCGATTGCGCTCGCGCGCGCCGCGGACGCATCGGTCTACATCGTCCATCTGTCGTGCGCCGATGCGCTGGCCGAGGTCATTGCCGCCCGGGCACGCGGCTGGCCGGTGTACGCCGAGACCTGCCCGCACTACCTGACGCTGACCGACGCGCTCTACGAGGCTCCGGAGGCGGAGGCGATCACGCGTGTGATCTCGCCACCCCTGCGCTCCGACGCGGACCGCCAGGCGCTCTGGCTCGCGGTCGCCCACGGGGGGTTGGACCTGGTGGCCAGCGACCATGTGCCGGATCGGGTGGCGGTCGAGAAGCGCCTGCCGGCGCCGGCGTTCGACCGGATCAGCAATGGGGCTCCCGGCATCGAGACTCTCCTGCGGGTGGTCTACACCGAGGGAGTCGCCACCGGCCTGATCAGCATCGAGCAGATGGTCGGCCTGCTGGCGACGACCCCGGCGCACCTCTTCGGCCTGTCGACCAAGGGCGCGGTGGAGGTCGGACGCGACGCGGACCTGGTCCTCTTCGATCCGCGCAGCCGCGGCCGCATCGAGCAGGCCCAGCTCCACCACACCAGCGACTTCACGCCGTACGAGGGCAGGCCGAGTGCCGGGAGCGTCCGCGACGTGCTGCTGCGAGGCGAGCCGGTGATCCGCAATGGGGCGGCGGTCGCCAACACGCGCCGCGGCGTGTTCGTGGAGCGGTCGATGTCCGGCCGGTAGCGGCCCGGGCCGGATTCGTAGCACGGCGCCGACGGTTGATGCGCCGCACCCTCGGCTGCGCTAGGCTGCCCGGATCGAAGCCGAACGCGACGTCCTGACGCTTGTTCCGATCGCCGACGACCCCGAGGTGGGCCGCTGGCTGGCGGCTCTGGAGGAGGCCCGGCGGGACACGCTCAAGGAGCTCGCCCGAGTCACGCCGGAGGCGGTCGACTGGCGCCCGGCGGGTGGCGACAATACGATCGGCACGATCCTGTACCACGTCGCGCTGGTCGAAGCCGATTGGCTCCTGGCCGACATCCTCGGTCCAGACGACGCCCCCGCCTGGCCACACGACCTGCTGCCGTTCGGCGATCGCGATCCCGAGGGACGGCTGACCCAGGTCGCCGGCATGCCGCTCGCCGAGCACCTGGAGCGCCTCGCGGCGGTCCGCCAGTTGCTGCTCGACCATCTGCGACCGATGGATTCCGATGCCTACCACACGCTCCGGCATCGCGACAGCTGGGACGTCTCGGCGGACTGGGTCGTGCACCACTTGCTGCAGCACGAGGCGGAGCATCGGGCACAGATCGCCTGGCTCCGCGATACCGGGGGCGCCTCGCCGAGCATCTGATTCAGCACAGGTCCTCGATGGACCCGCGGTCAACCTCGGGCGATGGCGGCTGGTCGCCGGCGGAGCGCTCATCGAGCAGCTGGCGGAGGTACAGGGTCGCCCCGCCGAAGAGCAGAACGATCAGCGCCAGGGCCAGCCCATCGACATCGGTCAGCAGCGCGGCGAGCGTCCCGAGGCCGACGCAGACCCAGCAGGCGACGACGCCCACGCGCAGCGACGTGACGTCGCCGCGTGTCAGCCGGCGACTGGCCGCCAGCACGAGCAGCCCGGTTAACGCGACCGCGGCCGAAAGCGCGGTGGAGGCCAGGCCACCGATGCCGAGCACGACCGCCGAAGCGCCGATGGCTGCCAGGAGTGCGCCGACCGCCGCGAGCGCCGCCTCCTCCTCTTCGGTGACCACGCTCAACGAGACCGCCCTGCTCACCGGCCGCCCTCCTCGCGGATCAGGCGGTGCAGGACCCGGGTGGCGACTGCACGCCGGTATTCGGCCGTCGACCGGACGTCGTCGATGGGGTGGATCTCCGCGGCCAACGCGGCGACCGCTCGCTCGGCGGTCTCCTCTTCCGGCCGTGCGCCCTCCAGGATCGCCTCAGTTTCCCATGCGCGGATCGGACGCTCCGCCACTGAGCCGAGCGCAAGCCGCACGTCACGCCAGACCCCCGCGCGCCCATCGGCCGACCACGAGAGTGCCATCACCACCTTGCTGATCGCCTGCGCCCTCCGCGTCCCGATTTTGCGGAAGCGCACCCGGCGACCGGGCACCAGCGGCACCTCGACGCGCACCACCAGCTCGTCGTCGGCTCGCGCGGTGCTGCGGTAGCCGACCCAGAACTCGGTCGCCGGTATCGTCCGTTCCCGCCGCTCGCTGCCGACCACGATGCGCGCATCGGTGGCGAGCAGGATCGGAAGCGTGTCGCCCGCCGGCGATGCATTGGCGATGTTGCCGCCCAGCGTGCCACGCTGCTGGATCTGGGCGGCTCCGATGGTGGCGGCCGCATCTGCCAGGGCCGGCAGCAGCTCCGCGATCAGCGGCGAGCGGCGCAGGTCGGTGTAGGTCGTCAGCGCCCCGATCACCAACCAGCCGGC
>JALYXZ010000243.1 GCA_030946825.1 Chloroflexota bacterium
GATCGGCGCCGAGCCGCGGATCGAGGTGCGTTACCGCGTCGCCGTCACGTCGCTCCGCGGCGAGGGCCACCTCGATGGGGTGACCCTCGCCTGCGACGGGACGACGCAGGATCTGCCGCTCTCCGCGCTGTTCGTGTTCATCGGGCAGCAGCCGCGCACCGACTGGCTGGATGGAACCGCCCTCCGCGACCCCGGTGGCTTCATCCGGACCGGGAGCGCCCTGCTCGAGGGCGCGAAGCCGCCACCCGGGTGGGGGCTCGAACGCGACCCCTTCCTGCTCGAGTCCAGCGTTCCCGGCATCTTCGCGGCCGGTGACGTTCGACATCGGTCCATCAAGCGAATCGCCAGCGCGGTAGGCGAGGGCTCGATGGCGGTCCAGTTCGTCCACCAGTACCTGGCCGGCCTGTAGACCGATGTCCTACGTCGAGCAGCTGCGCGCAACGCCCCTTTTCGCCGGGCTGCCCGATGAGGCTCTCGAGCTGCTGTGCGCCAACGCGGCGCCGCTGTCGCTCCGCGCCGGCGAGGTGCTGCTCAGCGAGGGCACTCCCGGGGACGCGCTGTTCATCGTGCTCGATGGCGAGCTGGAGGTCACCAAGCTGAGTGGATCCGCCCAGCTCCCCCTGGCGCGCGTGGGAGCCGGCGCTATCCAGGGCGAGATGGCGGCGCTCGAGGGTGGCGCACGGACCGCCTCGGTGACGGCGGTCAGCGATGCGCAGGTGCTCCGCATCCCGCGCTCCGCCTTGCTCGACACCATGGCTTCCGGCCCGGAGGCGGCGCTGGCGATCGTGCGCACCGTGGTCGGGCGACTGCGCTCCACCGAGGCCCTGCTCCGCCAGCGCGAGAAGCTGGCGGGCCTCGGAACCCTGGCCGCGGGACTCGCGCACGAGCTCAACAACCCCGCAGCGGCCATTCGCCGTTCCGTCGCCGCGCTCGAAGAGGCGGTCGCCGCGCGTGACGCCGCAACCATCGAGCTCGGTCCCGACGTGGCGCTCCTAGCCTCGTTGCGAGCCGCGCTGCCACCGCCCGGCGATCCGCTGGACCGTGCGGACCGGGTCGATGAGCTGACCGCGGTGCTCTCGGAACCCGACGCGGGCGAGGCGGCATCGGCGCTGGTGGCCGCCGGCTGGACGGCCGCGGAGGTGGCAGACGCGGCGGACCGCATCGCACTGGAGCGCCGATCTGCGGCCGTCCGCTGGCTGGCTGCGGCTGCCGCGATCGCCACCCTGCTCGGCGAGGTGGCGATGGCCAGCGACCGGATCAGCGAGATCGTGGGTGCCGTGAAGGGGTATGCCTACCTCGACCGCGCTCCGGTGCAGCGCGTCGACGTCAGGGCGGGGCTGGAGGACACCCTCGTCATCCTGCGCCACAAGCTGAAGTCAGGGATCGAAGTGCATCGGGCGTACGCGGACCAGCTTCCCGAGATCGAGGCCTATGGCAGCGAGCTGAACCAGGTTTGGACCAACCTGATCGACAACGCGGTGTACGCCATGAATGGCGTCGGTGACATCTGGCTGCGGGTGGAGCGCGTCGACCGAGACACGACCGGGCAGGCAGAGTCATCCGAGACGGCGGCGGCCGGCGTGCGGGTCAGCATCTGCGACAGCGGCCCCGGCATCCCATCCGAGGTGATGGCGCGCCTGTTCGAGCCATTCTTCACCACCAAGCCGCCTGGCGTCGGCAGCGGTCTCGGGCTGCACATCAGCCACAACGTTGTCATTCGTCACGGCGGCAGGATCGAGGTCGAGTCGGAGCCGGGACGAACGTGCTTCCACATCACGCTGCCGCCGGTGGTCGCCAGGCGGCCGTCCGCACCGGGGGGTGTGTGACCGGCCTGCCGGTGCGGTTCGGTTGACAGGACGGAGGGGTGCCGTCTAGCCTGCGCCGCACAGTTGAAGACGGCGACGATCGGGACGAGTACCCGCTCAGGCGTGTCGACAGGGAGCCGGAAGAGTGAGACCCGGCGGCGGCGCGAGCGAGGGAATGGACCCGTGAGCTCCGACGGCGAACGCCAGGCATCGGGCCTGCGCCACTAGCGGTCGGCGGAGAGGCACCGATACCAAAGCCGAGGCCATCGCAGCGAGCGCCGTCAGCGGCGCAGATGCCGTGGCCGAACGAGCCCGGGAGAGAACACCGGGGAACAAAGGTGGCACCACGAGTCGACCCCCTCGTCCTTTGAGGCGAAGGGGTCGTGTTGTTCTCGGGCCAAAGGAGGCCACCGATGTCCACTCCCCGGCAGCGCCGGTTCATCCTCGCCGAGGATGAGCTCCCGACGCACTACTACAACATCGCCGCGGACCTTCCGGTCCCGGCGCCCCCACCGCTCCACCCGGCGACTCGCGAGCCGATCGGCCCCGAGGCACTGGCCCCTCTCTTCCCGATGGCGCTCATTGGCCAGGAGGTGAGCCAGGAGCGGCTGATCGAGATTCCCGAGCCGGTCCGGGAGGTGTACCGGCTGTATCGCCCTTCTCCGCTGCATCGCGCGCTGGGCCTGGAGCGGGCGCTCGATACCCCGGCGCACATCTACTACAAGTACGAGGGCGTATCGCCGGCCGGCTCCCACAAGCCGAACACAGCCATCCCGCAGGCGTTCTACAACCGAGAGGAGGGCGTGCGGCGCCTCGCAACCGAGACGGGCGCCGGCCAGTGGGGCTCGGCCCTGAGCTTTGCGGCCGCCCAGTTCGGGCTGGAGTGCAAGGTCTTCATGGTGAAGGTCTCGTTCCTCCAGAAGCCGTACCGACGCAGCATGATCCAGACGTTCGGTGCATCGGTCGTCGCCTCGCCATCGAGCGAGACGAACGCGGGCCGGTCGATTCTCGCCGACGACCCCGACTCGCCCGGCAGTCTAGGGATCGCGATCAGCGAGGCGCTCGAGGAGGCAGCCTCCCGCGAGGACACGAAGTACGCGCTGGGAAGCGTCCTGAACCACGTGCTGCTGCACCAGACGGTGATCGGCCAGGAGGCCGTGCGGCAGATGCAGATGGCGGGCGAGGCGCCCGATGTCGTCATCGGCTGTGCCGGCGGAGGCTCGAACTTTGCCGGAATCGCCTTTCCCTTCCTGGCCGACAAGCTCGCGGGGCGGAGCCGGGTCCGCTTCGTGGCCGTGGAGCCCGCGAGCTGTCCGTCCCTGACCCGAGGTGAGTATCGGTATGACTTCGGCGACACCGTCGGGATGACGCCGCTGCTCAAGATGCACACCCTGGGCAACGACTTTCGGCCGGCACCGATCCATGCCGGCGGGCTGCGGTACCACGGCATGGCGCCGATGATCAGCCACCTCTACGACCTCGGCCTGATCGAGGCGGTGGCGTACGCTCAGAACACCTGTTTCGAGGCCGCCGTCCAGTTCGCCAGGACGGAAGGGATCATCCCGGCCCCGGAGTCGTCCCACGCCATCCGGGCAGCGGTGGACGAGGCGCTCGCGGCTCGCGAGGCGGGGGAGGAGAAGGTGATCCTCTTCAACCTCTCCGGTCACGGCTACTTCGACATGGCGGCCTACGACGCCTACCTGGCGGGTGACCTGACCGATGTCGATTACCAGGCGCCCCAGGAGCGAGAGCTCGTCGGCGCGACCCGCTAGCCACCCGTCGGTTGGCGCGCACGCGGCGCGCCGACCGACGCACTACGGCGCCGAGCCCCCCAGCCTGGAGGAGGCGGCTGAGCGGCGCAGCCCGGCGCGCGTAAAGCCGTGGTCCTGGGCATACGACACCAGCGCATGCCTGCCCTGCACGCCGAGCTTCTGTGCGCTGTTGGCAAG
>JALYXZ010000007.1 GCA_030946825.1 Chloroflexota bacterium
CCGAAAGACTGGGCAACGATCAACAGCTTGGACACGGGATATCCGAGCTGGAGCAGCCAGGCTGCTCCTTGCCGGTGGAACGAGCGGATCGAGGCTTCTGCGCGGGCTTAGTCTCGGCTACAGGCTCTCAGATGTAGCGCGCGGTCGCCATGGTCACCACGGCGATTGTCAACAGCACCAGGTCGACGAGGCCGATCCTTCGCAGCTTCTCCTGGACGGCATGCATGCGGCCCATGAGCTCCGGACTGGGCGGGCCTCCCGCAGCTTTGATCTCCGCACCGACGCCGCCCAGCTCGCCGATGGTCTTGGGGATCAGCAGATTGCCACCCAGCCACGCGATCAACGCCGCGATGCCCCCGACGGTGAAGAACAGCCCGCTCGGCGAGGTGATCCACGACAGCTGCAGGCCACCCGAGTCGCGCCAGTAGAGGATCGCGCCGCCGAGCACTGTCAGCGTCGAGGCGACGGCGAAGTAGATCGGCACCTTTCTCCGCCCAACAAGCTCGTCGATCACCTTCTCGCCGTCCGGCCCGAGCGCCGTGATGGTCGGCTCGATGTAGAAGAAGAAGAGGGCGGCCCCGCCGACCCACGCGACGCCCGACACGATGTGCACCAGGCGAAGTCCGATCACCACGAGATCCATAACCTTGGGGCCTCTCTGCGGCTCAACCGAGCAAGCGTACCGCCGCCGTGACCCACCCGACAAGCAAGAATCGCCGATTGGAAACCCAGCGAATTGTGAGGAACCCAGCCACCGATGCGCCGCGGTCCACGCAAGCGACTCGCGCCGGGGGCCGCTCGGCCTCAGGCCCCGATCGGATGCCAGGCGGTCTTGGTCTCCACGAACTGACCGATCAGGTACGGGCTCTGCGCCGCCGCCGCGAGCCAGTCGTAGCGGCCGAGCCCGCCGGCGGGGGGCCTGGCGACGCGTTTGACGTTCTCGGTCGCCAGCTGCTCCAGCTCAGTCGCGGCGGCTGGATCGACGCCGAACGCATCGAGCGCGTTGACGTCCATGTGGCCGGCCAGGTGGCCGACCAGCTCCCGCCGGAGACCGGTGACCAGGTTCACAACGCCGCCCGGCACGTCTGACGTGGCGAGCACCTCGGTCAGCGTGACGGCCGGCAGCGGCCGCGACTCGGAGGCGATCACCACCGCGGCGTTCCCCGAGACGAGGACGGGAGCCAACCGGCTCACCAGACCGAGCAGGGATGACTCCTCGGGAGCGATGACCCCCACCACGCCGGTCGGCTCGGGGATGCTGAAGTTGAAGTACGGGCCGTTGACCGGGTTCACGGTGCCGGTGACCTGCGAGAACTTGTCGGCCCAGCCGGCGTACCAGACCCATCGGTCGATGGCGGCATCCACCAGCCGAGCCGCACGTCGTCGCCCGCAGCCCTCGGCCGCCATCAGCTCGGAGACGAACTGGTCGCGACGGCCCTCCAGCAGCTCGGCGATGCGGTACAGGACCTGCGAGCGGTTGTAGCCGGTTCGGGCCGCCCAGATGGGGAACGCCTTGCGCGCGGCGCGCACCGCCTCTCGGATGTCCTTGCGCGTACCGCGGCAGGCATTCGCCAGCAGCCGGCCGCGAGCGTCGAAGACCTCGTAGGCGCGACCGGACTCGGTGCGCGGGAACTGGCCGCCGATGTACAGCTTGTAGGTCTTGCGCACCCCGAGCCGCTCGGCGCCGGGTTCGCCGTCACGTGCCAGAGCGGTCCGTCTTGTCGTCGCCAGCGGGGCAGCGGTGCGTGGCTCGAGGGCGGAGACGCGTGGCGGGCGTGGCCGGGTGGCAGCGGCGACCGGGCGAGACCGCCGCGGCGTGGGGCTCATCGGTCTAGCGGTCTCCATCCAAGCGCAGGTAGGCGGCCAGCCCGGCCATCCCGCCTTCGCGCCCGTAGCCGGATTCCTTGTAGCCACCGAACGGAGAGGTGGGATCGAAGCGGTTGAAGGTGTTGGCCCACACCACGCCGGCACGCATGGCCGCGATCATCTTGAAGATCCGGCTGCCCTTGTCGGTCCAGATCCCGGCAGAGAGCCCGTACGGGGTGTTGTTCGCCTTTTCGATCGCCTCCTCGGGCGTCCGGAAGGTGAGCACCGACAGCACCGGGCCGAAGATCTCCTCCTGCGCGATCCGATGGCTCTGGCTCACGCCGGTGAACAGCGTTGGGCGAAAAAAATAGCCGCGGGCGGGGAGCTCGCAGTCCGGCTGGAAGATCTCGGCGCCCTCCGCGATCCCCGACTCGACCAGCTCCCGCACCTTTGCCAACTGGCCGGCCCAGTTGATGGCGCCGACATCGGTGTTCTTGTCTAGTGGGTCGCCGACGCGCAGCGTGCCCAGTCGGTTCTTCAGCTTGTCGAGGAGCGGCTCGTAAACCGATTCCTGGACGAAGAGGCGCGATCCGGCGCAGCAAACCTCGCCCTGGTTGAAGTAGATGCCGTTGATGATGCCCTCGATCGCCTGGTCGAGCGGCGCGTCGTCGAAGACGATGTTGGCGGCCTTTCCGCCCAGCTCCAGCGTCAGCTTCTTGTCGGTTCCCGCCACGGCCCGGGCGATCATTTTGCCCACCACCGTCGAGCCGGTGAACGCCACCTTGCTGACCGATGGATGGCTGACCAGCTCCATCCCGATCTCCCCCGGCCCGGTGATGATGTTCACCACCCCCGGCGGGAGCTCCGCCTGGCGGACCACGTCCGCGAACAGGTACGCGGTCAGCGGGGTGGTTGACGCCGGCTTGAGCACCACCGTGTTGCCCGCCGCGAGCGCCGGCGCGATCTTCCAGGCCAGCATCAGCAGCGGGAAGTTCCAGGGGATCACCTGCGCCGCCACGCCCAGCGACCGCGGGCGCTGGTTCGGGAACGCGTACTCGAGCTTGTCGGCCCAGCCGGCGTAGTAGAAGAAATGGGCCGCGGCGAGCGGCACGTCGACGTCGCGGCTCTCCTTGATCGGCTTCCCGGAGTTGAGCGTCTCGACCACCGCGAACTCGCGGCTCCGCTCCTGGAGGATGCGCGCCACGCGGTACAGGTACTTGGCCCGCTCACTGCCGGGCAGTCTCGACCAGGTGGTTTCGTATGTCCGTCGGGCGGTGGTCACCGCACGGTCGACATCGGCCCTGGAGGCGAGGGCGACGCGGGCCAGCGACTCCTCCGTCGCCGGGTTGAGCACCTCGAAGCTGCGCCTCGGCTTCGACGGCGCGAACTCGTTACCGATGAAGAGGCCGTACTCGCGCTGGATCCGGACGTGGTCGGTGGCCTCGGGTGCCGGCGCATATTCCCAGAGCCCCGCACCGGGAGCGGCAAGGCCCCACGAGGCTGACGGGCGTGAGGCGACCCGGCGAGCCACCGCGACGGCGCGCGTCGCGCGCGAGCGCGGCTTCTTGGTGACGGTCATGAGGCCGGGATTATCGCACGCGTGTTCGACTCGCCACCCGCCAGCCGGGCGGCCGAACCGAGATCTTCGAGCGGGTCTACCATGCGCTCGATGCGCCGCACCCCGCTTCCCGCCAACCTGGCGAGCCGCTCGCAAGGCGTTCCTCACAGCGATCGCCACTACCCCCGGGCCGGGCTGCTCCCGATCGCCCTGCTCCCGATGCTGGCGGTGGTGCTTGCCGCCTGTGGCTCGTCGGTGCCGGGACCGAGCGGCGGGTCCCCGGTGGCCAGCCAGCATGGCCTTGCGACCGCCGGACCTGCCACATCCGCGGGCCTGACCGCTCCCACCCAGTCAGCCAGCGGCACCCCGCACGGGGCGACGCGATTCCCACTCGCCGTCGTGACCGGCCTCACCAACCTGAAGGACGCGGTGACCGTGGCCGAGCTTGCGCAGCTCGGCGGATCGGGCAGGATTTTCGCGCCATGCGATGTGACCATCGTCCAGCCTGCCGAGCTCACCGTTACTGGCGGCAGCTGCCTCCCCGCAGACCAGATCGCGAGCCGAATCGCGGGCGAGCCGGGTGCCATCGGTCTGCTGCCCCCGGGGCTGGTCGAGGTCAAGACCAAGGTCCTGCCGGTCGATGGCGCTGACCTCTTCGGCTCAGCGCAGGCCCGCACGCGCGCGTACCCGATCATCGGTACCTCGACTGTGCTGCCGCCAGCCGCGACCTCCTACGACCCCGCGAGCATCCGGACGCTGATGAGCGTCGGCGAAAGCTGCCCGGACCGCGGAGTGGCGCAACAGGCGATCACCCTCGGCCGGGGCTGGGGCTGGGTGTTCGGCGGCGGGACTGCGCGCTACCTCGACATCCGCCCCAACCCGGCGCCACCCGGGCACGTCGGCAACGGTTTCAACGTCGCCGATATCCAGCCCACCGGCAACGCGGGCGCGGTGTGGAAGATGATCGGCGCGGCCGACTTCACCGTCGAGGACTTCGAGTGCCCGGTGGTCAACAACTGGCGCGTGAACGAGGGGCTCAGCTTCGGCATCGACCCGCGGGTGCTGGGCTACATGAAGCGCGGCGGCACCGACACCGTGATCCTGGCCAACAACCACCAGACCGATCAGGGCATCGGCGGCCTGCTGGAGTCGCTCGGGCACTTCGCCGATGCCGGGATCCTGGAGGCCGGCGCCGGTCGCGACCTCGCGCAGGCACTCGCGCCCGCGGTGTACGACGCCCACGGGCTGAAGTTCGCGGTCGTCGGCTGGAACATCGTGCCGGGCGTCGTGGCGGCCGGTCCGAACCAGCCCGGGGTGGCCTGGATGACCGATGCGAACATCCGCGAATCGGTCCGCCTCGCTCGCGCCGCCGGCGACGTGGTGGTCTGCATGCCGCAGTGGGGCTTCCCCGAGTACCACGTCGCGCTCCAGCCGGAGGACCGCGCGATCCAGCAGCAGCTGATCGACGCCGGCTGCGACGTCATCCTGGGTCACGGCCCGCACTGGGCCGGCGAGATCGACCTCTTCCGCCGCCCGGACGGCGGCGTCCTGTTCAGCATCTACGGCCATGGCAACTTCCTCTTCGGCCAGGACTGGGCGCAGGAATCGCAGGAAGGCCTCCTGCCCGAGCTGACCTTCAACGGCACGCGGCTGGTCAACGTCCGCCTCCACCCGTACGCCATGTACCTCCAGGCGCAGGCGAACCTGACCGATCCGCAGGGGGACGGCCGGTACGTCCTGAGGCGTGTCCTGGGCGTGTCTCGGCTGGCCTATTGAGCGGCCCTGCTACTGCCCCCTGGGCCGCCAGCCGTGGATCAGCTCCAGGCCCCGCTCGACCGGGAAGCCGTGGAGCACGTGCCCGTCGCGCCCCGTGACCGTGTCGGCCTGGAAGAGGGCATTCAGCGCCGCCTCCTCGGTCGCCTCCGCCACCGCCTCGAAGAGCCTGTCGAAGGGCGAGCCCTGCGTCCAGAACTGGCCCTCGACGATCACCTCGATCGGGTGGGCGGCGGCGCCCGGCGTCGTGCGCGGGATCCGGTTCGCGGTCGAGAAGGCGATGAAGATCTCGCCGCTGCCGTCGTTGCCGACCGACCCGGTGCGGCCCAGCCCGACATCCACGCGGCGCGCCAGGCGGCGCAGCTGCCCCGGATGGAGCGGCGCAT
>JALYXZ010000010.1 GCA_030946825.1 Chloroflexota bacterium
CACGAGCACAGGCTGGGCGGTACGGAAGTTGGCGGTTTGGGCGGTAGTAGACTGGCCCCAGTTTCTGCCATGACTCCACCTAATGGAGGGTCACGCACGGCAGGGCTCGAGGAGGGCTTCCGATGGCAACTGATCTGACCGTCATTCTTCGGAACGTGCCAGGCACGATCGCCGAGTTGGGAGAAGCGGCCGGCAAGGCCGGAGTGAATCTCTTGGGCGGTTGCGGATTCGAGGTCGGGGGCGAGGGAGTCATGCACGTCCTGGTCGACGACGCCGCAGCTGGTCGGCGCGCCTTCGAGGAGGCGGGGCTGGAGGTCCGCGCTGAGCGCGAAGTGGTCGTGGCCGAGGTGGACGACGCACCGGGCGGATTGGGCCGCGTGATGCGTCGATACGCTGACGCCGGCGTCAATGTCGACCTCGTGTACCTCACGGCCGATGGCCGGCTGGTGATCGGTCCCGATGATGTGGAGCGCGCACGCGCGGTGGGCTGAGTCCAGGGCAGCTCGAGCTTGCCGCGGAGCTGGACGGCGGCACTTCCAAGCTTGACGCGATCCACTGCCAGCTGCTGCCCGTCGGTGACGTAGCTGACGACGACGAGCGGCCACCAACTGCGCCCGCCTCCTTGATCCACGATCTCGTGATACGGCAGCGCCCATGGCTCGTAGAAGGAGCGGTGCCGGCGAGAATCATCCCGCGCGAAAGGGCATCACTCCCCGAGCCTCTTCGCGTCCCGGAGGACTGAGCGGGCGCAGCAGTTGGAGAACCTCATGTCAAGGGCACACGGAGCCCGCTTCGTCGGCTCATTCCTCGCCATCGCGGGCTTGATGCTGGCGCTCGCTGCGCCCGCCGGCGCCGCATCGGGCCAGAAGGTTGAGATCATGGTCATGAAGCACGCGTGCAAGAGCTCCATCCAATCGGAGGCCGACTTCAAGGCCGTAGAGGCAAAGGGTGGCGGCACCGGGACGGTGGGCGGTCTGGTGCAGACGGTGCTGGCATGCCCCACCATCGCGCTGCCCGGCGAGAAGCAGGCAGCCGGCGCGATTGCCGGGGCACCTGCCAGCTTCAACTTCACCGTCACCGGATCGGATGGGAAGGCGCAGACCTTCTCGGACTCGATGTTCCAGTCCGGAAAGCTGTGCGAGACCGATGTCAAGTTGGACGCCAACGGCGATGGCAAGATCTCGCCGAACGTCTGCCTGGACGTCTCGCACCACATGTTCTCGGTCGCCGGCGGCCAGGTAACCGTCACTGAGACGAATCCTCCGCCCGGATTCCGGTTCGGAACCCTGCGCACCACCCCGGTCGCGATCGACAAGAACAACGACCTGCAGAGCGTCCAGTCGTTCGGCGGTGGTGTGATCCGTCTGAATACGACCCCGGACAAGGACGGCAAGATCATGCTGCACGTGTACAACTTCACGGGGGCAGCATCCATGCCCAACGGCGCGATGTCGGTTCCAGCACCCGCACCTGTCAATCCGGTTCCGCTCGTCGGACTCGGCCTGCTCGGTCTGGGCGCCATCGGAGGCGGCCTGGCCTTCGCGCGGCGCAGCCGTTAAGACCCACCCCTGACGCCAGCGTCGATCGGTCCCCGTGGGGGTGCGGGGGCCGATCGGCGTGCCCGGCGCCCCGTGCGAGCAGCTCCCGGCGCTCGTCGACGGCCGTTTGGCATACTTGTGCTTCGGACGGAGGGCGGACCGATGCACGAGCATCCAATGCGGGTCGGGGATCTTCTCGAGTCGGCTCGGGCGCGCCTCGATCGGCTTGATCCTCAGCGTGCGGCTGAGGCCGTCGCGCACGGCGCGCTGCTGATCGACACTCGATGCGCGGACGACCGCCGCAGGACCGGCACGATTCCGGGTTCGGTCCATGTGCCGCTGTCGGTCCTCTTCTGGCGCCTGGACGGAACCTCGGGGCATTCGCGGTCAGAGCTGGCCGATCGGAGTCGTGAGGTGATCCTGATGTGCGCCGATGGATATTCGTCCAGTCTCGCCGCAGCCACTCTGCAGGATCTGGGCTTTCCACGCTCGACCGATGTGGTCGGGGGATTCAATGCATGGGTGGCCTCGGGGCTTCCGGTGGAGCCTGCCGCGGGCTGACGGCACGATCCTTGCCCACACGCTCCGAGATGGACAATGCCGAACGAGCCCGCCTGCAGATACGCGTGGTGACGACCGTCTACCGAGCGGAGCTCGCACGGATCGAGCGCAGTGGCCTGCCGGATGGGGAGCAGGCCGCGCGACGAGACCAACTGCGAGACGTGTCATTCCAAGTCCTGGATCGGGCACGGGGAGTGCTCGATGGGCAGGCCCCTTGGCATCCTGATGTGCTCGCCGAGCTGGCGACTGCCCGGGAAGAGATCGCTGCGGGAGGCCCGGGGCGCGTGGAACGTTCGATCGAGCCCGAGACGGCCGGAGAGTAGCCTCGCACACGCTCCGCACGAGCGCGGCCGAACACGCGCGCCGGCCATTTACTGACGCTTCACGTGCACTTCGGCATATCCGATCGCGGCGCACTGCCGTGTGAGCGCCCCTGCCAGGATTCGAGCGGGGACTAAGATGCAACGCGTGCGATTCGGATGGCGATGGCGGTCAACGCCTGCGGCGCTGACGATCATCCTGCTGATGACAGGGTGCTCGTCGGGGCCCCCCTCGCAGAGTAGCGCCAATGCGGCGGCCACCAACGGGCCGCGGGCTCCCGGCGCAGGTCCCACACCCCCACGGCTGGCCTCCGGATCATCGGGACCCTCGCGCCCGGCGTCGCCGTCTGCGTCTCCGGCCGGAGTGCCGGCCGGTGCATCGGTAAGCATCGACCCGTATGCCAGCAGCAGGAGTGGTCGCATCGGTCCGGCGCTCGCCGGCATCCCCGCGCGGGTCTACGTGCCAGACGAGACCAGCAACGACGTGACCGTCATCGATCCGGCCACCTTCCGGATCATCAACCGCTTCCGTGTCGGTCTGCGACCGGAGCACATCACCCCGGATTGGGGCGGCCAGCGGCTCTACGTGGAGAACATGGGTGCCTCAACGCTGACTGTCATCGACGCGCGTACCGGCCTGCCAGCCGGTGTCCCGCAGCCGATGCCGTACCCTTACAACCTGTACTTCACCCTGGACGGGACGACCGCGATTGATGTCCAGGACTTCCTCAACGCGGCCGGCCTGCCGCTGAACGGGCTGCGCTTCTACGACCGGCGCACCTGGCGGGAGACCGGGTGGCTGCCGATCCCCTTCAGCGGGGCAAACCACCTCGACCTGTCGGCCGACGGCTCATTTGCGATGCTGAGCGGCGAGACCTCCGGAGTGGTCGGCAAGGTGGACCTGCGGCGCCGCGCGCTGGCCGGGATGATCGTCGTCGGCGGCAGTCCCACCGACGTGCGCCTCTCTCCCGACGGGCGGCTCTTCTTCAACGCCAACCAAGGGACCAATGGCGTCGACATCCTCGACCCGGTGACAATGCGGAGAATCGGGTTCATCGCCACCGGCGCGGGCGCGCATGGCCTCGCCTTCAGCCGCGACACGAAGCAGCTGTACGTCACGAATCGACTGGCGGGCTCGCTCTCGGTGATCGACATCGCAACTCGGCGGGTGGTTGCCACGTGGCGCATCGGGGGCTCGCCCGACATGGTCAGCCTGTCGCCTGATGGAGGGCAGCTCTGGATCTCGAATCGCTACCACGGCAGCGTGGTGGTCGTCGACGTCGGGAACGGACGAGTGCTCGCCACGATCGCCACCGGCGGCGGCCCGCACGGCCTGTGCTACTGGCCGCAGCCGGGTGATCACAGCATCGGCCACAACGGCAACATGCGCTAGCCAGGGTCGCCTCGACCGCGTCGCCGGCGCCGAAGCGGGTGGCGGACCGGATATCCTCTGCGCTCCGCGCCGGAGTGGCGGAACGGCAGACGCAGCCGACTTAAAATCGGCGGCCCGCAAGGGCGTGGGGGTTCGACTCCCTCCTCCGGCACCGATCCGCCGGGGTGCCGCGGATCGGCCTGGTCACGTATACTTCGCGGCACGCCTCCCCGCGTGGAGGCGTGCACCGTGATTCGGGCTCCTTTCTGCCGCACTCCCGTCGGGACCTGGTCCCTGGGTGCCGCAAGCCCATAGAGAGGAGGAGATCGGCATATGCGCCGATACGAGCTCATGCTCCTGCTTCGCCCCGACCTGGAGGACGACAAGCTCCAGTCGGCGGTCGAGCGCGTGACGCGCGCCATCGTGAACGGCGGCGGGACTCTGACGAAGGTGTCCCCCTGGGGCAAACGCCGACTCGCCTACGAGATTCAGCACCAGCGCGAGGCGAGCTACTTTCTGATCCACTTCGATATCGAGCCGTCGGCGATCCGCGAGATCGAGCGCGGCCTGCTCATCAGCGAGGAGATCCTGCGACACCTCGTCACCCTCCTCGAGGAGCGGGCTGGAGCGATCGCCGCCGATGCGCTCGCGGTCGACGCGGAGGCCGGGCTGGTCAGCGAGCCCGCCGCGGAGCCTCCGGCGACCACCGAGACCGATGGACGGCCAGATGCCGCCGACCTTGGCGCGCCGGCGCCGGAAGTGCCTGCCGAGGCGTGAGCCGGAGCGGATGAGGAGAGACGACGATGACGCTCAACAAGATGATGATCATCGGCAACCTGGGCGCGGACCCCGAGCTGCGGTACACACCCAGCGGGAAGGCGGTCACGAACCTGCGAGTCGCGGTCAACGACAACCGCCGCGGCGCCGACGGCGAGTGGGTGGAGGAGACGCTGTGGCTTCGCGTCGAGGTCTGGGATCAGGCCGCCGAGCGCGCAGCGGAGCAGCTGCGCAAGGGGCACAAGATCTACGCGGAGGGCCAGCTGCGTGCCCGCGAATACGACGGGTCGGACGGCCAGAAGCGAACCAGCCTGGAGCTGCGCTTCGCACGCGTCATCTCGCTTGAACGGCGGGAGCGCGGTGAGGGTCCCTCCGGCGGCCTGACTGATGTGCCGATGGACGCCCCGGCCCAGGTGCGACCGCGCGGCGCCGCGGCGCGCACCGGAGGCTCCCAGGAAACGGTCGACGTCGACGACATCCCATTCTGAGCACGAGGCATCAAGACCTGACAGATGGCCAGTCCACGTTCCCGCCGCGAGACGGCGGACTATTACCGAGACCGCAGGCGGCGGAAGGTCTGCAACTTCTGCGTCGACAAGGCAGAGGCGATTGACTACAAGGAGGTCAACCGGCTGCGTCGGTACCTGTCGGAGCGTGCAAAGATCGAGCCGCGCCGCAAGACGGGCACCTGTGCCCGCCATCAGCGGATGCTGACCGTCGCGCTGAAACGGGCGCGCCACGTGGCGCTCCTGCCATACGCCCCGCAGCACCTCCGCCCCTGATCGCCGTTGGACATCGTTCTGCTCGTCGGCTCGCTGGCGATCATCCTGATCGGCGCCGAGCTGTTCACGAACGGAATCGAATGGTTCGGGCATAAGCTCAACCTCGCCGAGGGGGCGGTCGGCAGCGTCCTGGCCGCGGTCGCGACCGCCATGCCGGAGACCCTGATCCCGATCATCGCCATCGTCGGGCCGGTCCTCACGGGGTCCAGCCACCCCGCCTCGGCCGAGGTAGGGGTCGGGGCGATCCTCGGAGCGCCATTCATGCTCGCCACGCTGGCGATGTTCATCACCGGCCTGGCGATCATCCTCTTCGCCCGCGGAGGCAGACGCGGTAGCCAGATGGTGGTCAACGTCCGCGTCCTCGGGCGCGACGTCGGCTTCTTCATCGTGGCCTACGGGTTGGCGATCGGCGCCGCGTTCCTGCCGACGCCGATCCATTGGTTGAAGTGGGTGGTCGCACCGGTCCTGTTGATCCTGTACGCGGTCTACGTCCGTGCGCATTTCACCGATGAGCCGGAGGAGGGCGAGGCGAGCGAGCTCAACCGGCTGCATCTGACCCGGCTGCGCGCCATGCGGGGCTCCGGCGTCGTCGACGTGGAGATGCTGCCGCACCTCAGCGGCACGGCCAACCGGCCGGCGCGGACCGAGCCGCGCCTGCGGATCATCGTGGCGCAGGTGCTCGTCGCGCTGGCGCTGATCATCCTGGGAGCCCGCACCTTCGTGGGTGCGGTCGAGCACCTGTCGACGGTGATCGGCCTGGATGGCCGAATCCTGGCCCTGATCATCGCGCCGATCGCGACCGAGCTGCCCGAGAAGTTCAACAGCGTGATCTGGGTCCGGGCCCGCAAGGACACGCTCGCCATGGGCAACATCACCGGTGCGATGGTGTTTCAGAGCTGCGTCCCGACCGTACTCGGCGTCCTGTTCACCGACTGGGTCTTCACCGCGCAGAGCGCACTCAGCTTCGCCTCGGCCGGGGCTGCCTTCGTGGCCACCATCCTCATATTCGGATCGATGCTGCGCCGCGGCGTGCTGAGCGCCTGGTCGCTGCTGATCGGCGGCCCGATCTACGTCACGTATGTGGCAGCGGCACTCTTCTTGCCGGTGGGTGCCGCTGCGGGCCACTGATTCCGCAAACCGATTGCCGGCCGAAGGGGCAGCTGCGCGGCGGCCGGTATACTGGCCGGTGCCAAGGTCGCCGCGCGTGGCGCGGCACGGCCCATGAGGAGACTCGCGTTGCTCAAGCAGCAGACGCCGGCGACGAGCGCAACTGTCCCGGCGCAGACCACCGAACTGTGGGCATTCTTGCGTGGCGGATTCGTGCCGCTGCGCGAGGCGAACGTGAACGTCATGACCCATGCCTTCAACTACGGCACCGCCGTGTTCGAGGGCATCCGAGCTTACTGGAACACCGACCAGGAACAGCTCTTCGCGCTCGACCTGGTACCGCATTACGAGCGGCTGAAGCGCTCGGCGGCACTGCTGATGATGGACGTCCCACTCTCGGCTCAGGAGCTGGCCGACGCCACCGTGGAGTTGCTCCGACGCGACAAGCTCCGCGAGGACGCTTACGTGCGCCCGTTGATCTACAAGTCGAGCGAGACGATCGGCGTCCGTCTCCACAACCTCGACGCCGACGTCACCATCTTCGCCGTGCCGTTCGGGCAGTACATCGATACCGAAGGGGGAGTACGCGCCCAGGTGAGCACCTGGCGGCGCACCGATGACAACGCGATCCCTGCGCGCGGAAAGATCACCGGCGCCTATGTCAACGGGGCCTTCGCCAAGAGCGAGGCGCAGCTCAACGGCTACGACGAGGCGATCGTGCTGACCCAGGACGGCCACGTCAGCGAGGGCAGTGCGGAGAACCTCTTCATCGTCCGGGACGGAGTGCTCATCACGCCCCCGGTCACCGACAACATCCTGGAGGGCATCACCCGCCTCCGGCTGATGGCCATGGCGCAGGACCTGGGCATCGGCGTCATCGAGCGCTCGATCGACCGGACAGAGCTCTACAGTGCCGATGAGGTGTTCCTGTGCGGCACTGGCGCCCAGCTGTCACCGGTGATCGAGATCGATCGCCGGCCGATCGCCGCCGGGCGCCCGGGACCGATCACCAGGCGGCTCAGTGACGGCTACTTCGACGCGGTGCGAGGCCGGCTGGACGCCTACCGCGACTGGCTCACACCGGTCTACTGAACCTATCGCGGGCGTCCGGCGGGCGTCCCGCCGACCCGATGAGGCTGATGCCGGACGCTCGCGACGAAGACCGCTACCGCTGGCTCCAGCGCCTGCTGGAGATGGTTCCCGGCGCCGTCAGCTGGGCGATCATCATCCTTCCAGTGTGGCTCAGCTTCAGCTACCCGTGGCTGGTCGCCTACTTCGTGCTGAGCTTCGACTTCTACTGGCTGTGCCGCACGCTGTGGTTCGCGGGCGCGGTGATCACCGGATTCCGCCGGGTGCAACGAGTCACCGCCGTCGACTGGCTTGCGCGGCTCCAAAACGCGCGACCGGCCCCGGACGCCCCCGGCTGGGACGAGCTGACCCAGCTGGCCCTGATCCCGACCTACACCGAGCCGCTGGAGAAGCTGCGTGCAACGGTCAGCGCCCTGGCGAGCGCGCGCTGGCCGGCAGACCGGAAGATCGTGGCGATCATCACCCGCGAGACCGACCTGTCCGGAATCGCGCACGTCCAGACGCTGCAGGCGGAGTTCGCAGGCGCGTTCGCCGACTTCATCCACATCCTCGATCCGCTCGAGCCGGGGATCGTGGTCGGCAAGTCGAGCGCCATGGCCTGGGGCGGACGCTTCCTGTATCGGCTGCTGGTCCGCGAGCGTGGGATGGATCCGTCGCGGATCCTGATCACTGACCTGGATGCCGACTTCCGCGTCCACCCGCAGTACTTCGCCTACCTGGCCCACGTCCACCTGGGCCAGCCGAACCGCGAGACGCAGCTCTACCAGCCGATCCCGTATCTGCACAACAACATCTGGCAGGCGCCGCTGCTGCTCCGCCTCTTCGCGGCGGTGCTCACCCAGCTGCAGATGTGGCGCAACGTGTTCCCCGAGAAGCTGATGAGCTTCAGCAGCTACTCGACCACGCTCAAGATGGTCCACGAGGTGGGCTACTGGGCGACCGACGCAATTCCCGAGGACAGCCGGTTCTACTGGAAGAGCTACTTCACCTATGGGGACCGCTTCCGGGCGGTGCCGCTCTTCATCCCGATCTACGGTGATGCCGTTCGGGCCCGATCCTATTGGCGCTCGCTGGCGACTCAGTACATGCAGGCGCGCCGATGGGCCTGGGGCGTGACGGACATCCCGTTCGTGGTGCAGAACGCCGTGCGTCACTCGGAGATCCCTCTCTCCTCTCGGATCTGGCGCATCGTCAACCTGTTCGGGGAGCACATCAACTGGGCGATCGCTCCGTTGGTGCTGACCTTCGGTGCGGCAGTCCCGATCCTGCTGAACCCGACCTTCGGCCAGACGACTCTCGGCCAGAATCTGCCGATCTACGCGACGATGATGCTTACCCTTGCGCTCTCGGCGCTGCTGGTGCTGATCTACGTGGAGGCCAAGATCGTGCCCCCGCGCCCGGCGGAGTGGAGCGTCTGGCAGCGCCTGCTGAGCGTCGTGCAGTGGGTGGCGCTGCCGGTCATCGGCATCCTGTTCAGCAACCTGCCGGCGCTCGATGCGCAGACTCGGCTGCTGACGGGGCGCTATCTCGAGTACCGCGTCACCGAGAAGGCGTAGGAGACCGATGTCCGACCAGCTGTTGGCGATCGCGCGGATTCCCCTCGCCCGCGCGCCACTTCGCCTGATCGTCGCACCGCTGGCGGCCACCGTGGCCGGCGTGCTGGCCATCGTCGCCGCGATCCTGATTCGCGGTGGGCCGGCAGGCGTCGCCCTCGGCCTGCTCGGCGGCCTGGCCGCCATCCTCGCGCTGCGGGTCGCCACCATCCTGCTCACGGTCCGCCTGGACGTCGAGGTCGCCGCGGTGCACGTCCGATGGGCCGGCGGCGAGCGCCGATACCCGTTGGCCCGTGGCGCAGTGACCCGTGTCGTGGTCCGCGGTGACGGGGCCGCGAGCCTCCGACCGCGCTTCGGCGGCTTCGGCTGGGCGGTAGGACCCGCGCTGCTGCGCGGCGAGGAACGCATCGAGGTCGTACGGCTTGCGCCGACGGCCACCGTGATCCTGGTCCCCACCCAGCGCGGCCGCCTGGCGGTGGCTCCGGCCTCGGAGGGCGACCTGCTCTCGGCGCTCGCCGCCGCCGCGCGACTTCAGCAGCGCATGGAGCAGGCTGCCCGAGCGACACCGGCGTCGCCGCGCCCGGCCGTGAGCCAAGCGGGCGGGGAGGCGCTGCCAGCTCCGGCACTGCGGGGGAGCGTCTCGGCTTCGACGGCGTCCGCGGTCCCCGCCGCGGCCCGGCCGCGAATCTTGACCGGCATCGAGCGCGCCCGCCTGGAAGAGGA
>JALYXZ010000012.1 GCA_030946825.1 Chloroflexota bacterium
ATTGCATCGGCGGCCGGCGCAGGTCGATATATCGGTAGCGCAGGCGGTGCGCCTCATCGAGCCCCTCCTGCTCCTCGTTGACGTAGAACGGCGGAACGCGGCTCGGGTTGAGCACCTGCAGCTCGTCTACCGCGACCTCGATCGCGCCGGTCGCAAGATCAGGGTTCGCCGTGCCGGCGGGCCGCTCGCGGACGACTCCGCCAACCGCGACCACCCATTCGTTGCGCACCGGGTCCGCATCCGCGTGGGCAGCGGGTGACTGCTGGGCGCTGGTGACCACCTGGGTCAGGCCGTAGCGATCCCGCATGTCGAGGAAGGTGAGCTGGCCGTGGTCCCGGCGGCGGTGGACCCAGCCCGCGAGCCGCACCCGCTGGCCAATCTGCCCCGGACGCAGCTCGCCGCAGGTATGCGTACGCATCGACTGGCTGAGCGGCATGGGACCGGTATGGTACCCGGCCGAGGTGACGGATCGGAGGCTGCTCAGTCCCCGGGGTCCACTCGCGGCGGCTGCTGTCCTGCGCCGCTCAGGGCTGCGGGGACGTCGGCCAGGGGAAGCTCCTGCTGCTTCCCGGCGACGAGGTCCCGAAGGGCGACCACCGTCCGCTCGCCCACCTCCCCGGCGGAATCATCCGGCAAAATCACCGCCCAGCGGGCGCCGATCCGGGCCGCGGAGTCGATCTGTCGGCCGAGCCGGCGCTGGCTCCCGTCGGCACGCACCGCCAGGCCCGCATCCCGCAGCCAGGAGGCCGCGGCGAGCCGGGCTCCCAGGCTGGTGCCCTCGGGCCCGACCAGCGCGAGCGGGGTGGAGCGTGTGGCAAGCGAGCTGTCGCCCTGGTCCGCCAGCGCCAGGAGCGTGCGGTCGAGGCCGATCCCCACGCCGATCGCCGGGGTCGGCGACCCGCCGAGCAGCTCGACCAGCCCGTCATAGCGACCGCCGCCGCCGAGCGCCTGCTGCTGCCCCTCACGCCCGGCGACGAAGAACTCGAAGGTGGTGCGGGTGTAGTAGTCGAGGCCGCGCACCAGGCGGTGATCGACGGCATACGCGATACCCTGCCGGTCGAGCAGCTCGCACAGTGCACGGAAATGGGCGCGGCACGCGTCACACAGATGATCCACCGCCCGCGGGGCGCCGGCGGCCAGCTCGGGGTCCAGCAGCTTGTCATCGAGGACGCGCAGCGGATTGACCGCCAGCCGTCGCCGCGAGTCGGCGGTCAGCTGCTCGAGCCGCGCACTGAAGTAGCCGACCAGCGCCGCACGGTAACCGGGCCGGCACGCGGCGTCGCCGATGGAGTTGAGGTGCGCAACCGCGTTGCGCACTCCGACCTCGGCATAGAAGCGTCCCGCGAGCTCGATGATCTCGGCGTCGACCATCGGTCCGGGGTCGCCGATGACCTCGACGTCCCATTGGCTGAACTGGCGGTAGCGACCCGCCTGCGGCCGGTCGTAGCGGAACATCGGCCCGATCATCCACAGCCGCAGCGGACCGGGGCGGACCTGCAGGCCGTGCTCCAGGTACGCCCTGACGATGCCCGCCGTCGGCTCGGGCCTCAGCGCCCACTCGGCGCGCTCTTCGTCGCTGCCCCTCGCTCCGGACACCCGGAACATCTCCTTCTCGACCGCGTCGGAGGACTCCCCGAGGCCCCGGGCGAAGAGCTCGACCGGTTCGAAGAGCGGAGTGTCGATTCGCTCGAATGCATACCGCTCCGACAGCTCGGCGGCGATCCGTTCCAGGCGATTCCAGGCAGGGCCCTCCTCGGGAAGCAGATCGCGCGTGCCACGTGGAGCCGCAAGTCGATCGGTCATCGGGCGCAGTGTACCGGCGCCCCGATGCGCCGCAGTACCTTGCGGTCGGTCAGCCGTCAGCGAACGTCGCGGGTCACCGAGGTGACATCGCGCAGGCGCTCGATCCGCGACAGCACCCGAGAAAGCTGCTGCAGCGAGGTCACCTTGAGGGTGGCGGAGATCGTGGCGCTGCCATCCGGATGGGTGCCGACCGAGGCGGCCACGATGTTGACCTTATGCTCGGCGACCACGTTCGTCACCTCGTTCAGCAGTCCGGCCCGATCGAGCGCCTCGATGCGAACCGTGATCGGGTAGGTCTGCTGTCCGGCGATGTCCCATTCGACGTCGATCAGGCGCTCGATGTCCTTCTCGCTGAGGACCGATGGGCAGTTCGCGCGGTGGACGGTGACGCCCTTGCCGCGGGTCACGTAGCCGGTGATCTCGTCGCCGGGGATCGGTGAGCAGCACTTCGCGAAGCGCACCAGCAGGTCGCCCACGCCCTTGACCCGGATGCCGACCGTCGTCGGCGCGGCCGGCGGAGCCACCTCGGGCAGCGCGATGGCCACGTCGTCGTGGATCTCGAGCTTGCTGACCACCGAGGCGGGCGAGATGGCGCCGTAGCCGATCGCGGCGAAGAAGTCGTCGAGCTCACGGAAACGGTGCTGGGCCGAGATCTCCGCCAGCTTGTCGGCATCCACGCTGCTCAGCGTCTCGTGCGCCAGCCGGCGCAGCTCCCGGTCGAGCAGATCCTTGCCCTGCGCGATGTTCTCGTCGCGCTGCTGCCGCTTGAACCAGGCGCGGATCTTCTCGCGCGCATGGCTGGTGCGCACGATGTTCAGCCAGTCCCGCGACGGGCCGTGAGCGGCCTTGGTGGTCACCACCTCCACGATGTCGCCGTTGTGGAGGTGGTAGTCGAGCGGCACGAGCCGATTGTTGACCTTGGCGCCGATGCAGCGGTGGCCGACATCGGTATGGATCCGGTAGGCGAAGTCGAGCGGCGTGGCTCCGGCGGGCATGTCTTTGACGTCGCCCTTGGGGGTGAAGACGAAGACCTGGTCCTGGAAGACGTCGAGCTTGACGCCCTCGACGAACTCGGTGGCGTCGCTCACCTCGCGCTGCCAGTCGATCAGCTGACGCACCCAGGCGAGCTTCTCGTCATAGCGACGGTCGCCTCGGCTCCCCTCCTTGTATCGCCAGTGCGCGGCGATTCCCGCCTCCGCCAGCTCGTGCATCTGGCGCGTCCGAATCTGGACCTCCAGCGGCTTGGTGTCGGGCCCGATGACCGCGGTGTGCAGCGACTGGTACATGTTCGCCTTGGGCATCGCGATGTAGTCGTCGAACTGGCCGGGGATCGGCCGCCAGATGGAGTGCACCACGCCCAGCGCCGCGTAGCAGTCCTTCACCTGGTCGACCAGCACGCGGACCGCGTGCAGGTCGTAGATCTCGTTGAACTCGGCGCCCTTGCGCTCCATCTTCTTGTAGATGCTGTACAGGTGCTTGGGACGCCCACTGATCTCGGCCTCGATGCCGACCTTGGCGAGCTCCTTGCGCAGGATGCCGATCGACCGGTTCACGAACGACTCCCGCGCCCGGCGCCGGTCGGCGAGCATCTCGACCAGCTTGCGGTAGGCGTCGGCCTCGAGCACCTTGAACGACAGGTCCTCGAGCTCCCACTTCATCTGCCAGATGCCCAGCCGATGCGCGAGCGGCGCGTAGATCTCCATCGTCTGGCGCGCGATCCGCTGCTGCTTGTCGACCGGCAGGTACTGGAGCGTGCGCATGTTGTGGAGCCGGTCGGCGAGCTTGATGATCACCACCCGAACGTCCTCGGCCATGGCCATGAACATCTTCCGGATGTTCTCCGCCTGCTGCTCCTCCATGGAGCGCGCGGAACCGAATTTCGAGAGCTTGGTGACCCCGTCGACCAGTCGCGTCACCTCGCGCCCGAATCGCTTCTCGATGTCGGCAAGCGTGAAGTCGGTGTCCTCCGGGACGTCATGGAGCAGTCCGGCGGCGATCGTCTCGGCGTCCATCTGCAGCGCGGCCAGCTCATTGGCGACCGCCAGCGGATGACTGATGTAAGGCTCGCCGGAGGCACGCAGCTGGACTTCGTGAGCGCTCAGCGCGACCGAGTACGCCCGCTCGATGAGCCCGACGTTGATCGATGGCCGATGCGATTGCGCCTCGGCCACGAGGTCCTGCAGGGTGAGCACGTGCGACGCCGCGTCTGCCGAGCGGGTGATTCGCTGGACGACCGCCGCGGGCGCCGCGCGGAGGCGCGCGAGCTGGCTCATGGGAGCCCGATGGTAGCACGCGATCCGCCGCGACCCGGCACTCCGGGGAGGCGTCGCGTCGTCAGTCGGAGCTCTGCGCGGGGCCGGTCCGTCTCAGCAGTCCGAGGCGAGCCCTCTGGGCGAGCGCGTAGGCGGGCAGCCCGACCCGGATCAGGGCGTCGACGGGGGCGCGCAGCGGCAGGTCGCGAGCCCCGACGTATTCGACCTCGCTTCCGCCGAAACCCTCCTTGAACTGGCGGATTCCGCCGGTCGCCAGGCCCCACATGTCGTAGGTCTTGAAGCCCTGCTGCCTCAGGTCGGTGATCGCTGCCCACTTGAGCAGGTAGTTGGCGCGGGACGCCGCGCCGGCGGGCGTCATGCCGCCGTAGGCCTCCACGGCACGGTCACCGCACGTGAAGTGGAAGAGCGCGGCGACGCGCTCGCCGCCGAGAGAGGCAAATGACAACCGGCAGCGGCCGGTTGGTGCGAACAGGCGCCAGACCCGCTCGTAGTAGTGCGGAGCCCGGGCCACGAACCCGGCGCGCTCGGCAGTCAGGCGGTAGATCCGATTGAAGTCGGCGAGTGCGTCGGCCGCGCGGTTCGGGGCTGCCTGGTTCTCGATCCGCTCGATCACCACCCCGGCGCGCTCCGCCTTGTTGACGTACTGGCGGTGCTTGCGTCGCATCTGGCTGCGCAGCTCGTCCTCGGAGCGAGTCAGGTCCACGACTCGGGTGCGCGGCGGCTGCACCTTGTCGGCGGCGCGCCATGGGGCGTCGAGCAGAGCTGCCCCGTACGGCTCGGACAGGCCCACCTCGGGATCCGCGCGAAGGGTGGCGATGCGCTCCTCCCGGCCGAGGCCGCGCAGCGCGGTCACCAGCGCGTCCCGGACGGCGGGCTCATCGAGCGCTCCCAGCGGCCCGCGCGGCGCGTAGCCCAGGTGCCACCCCAGCAGCGGGATCGGCCGGAGGAGGATCTGGACGCCGGCCACGGGGCTCTCCCGATCGGCTCCGATCGCGAGCCGGACGGGGCGCCAGCCGCCGGCGGCCCGCAGCTCACCCCACTCCCACAGCTGGGGGAAGGCGTGGTATGGCGCGCCCTCGACGAAGCGGTTCCACCGGTCCCGGTCGGACTCGCGCCAGGCGCGAAGCTGCGGACCTGTTGGGTCAGGATTGTCGGCCATCGGCCCGCCGATCGTTCACGGTCCCCCATCCTGCTGCGCGCAGCGCCTCGCCTGCGACTACCCGCTCGTCCCACGGTCGACGCTCGGTCCCGTAGATGATGCACTGCTCATGGCCCTTACCCGCCAGGAGCAGCACGTCGCCGGCGCGGGCGATGCCGACTGCATGGGCGATGGCGGCGCGGCGATCGTCGATCACCCACAGGCGGTCACCCTCGGCGGCCCCGGCGGCGCGCGCGCCGGCCGCAATCGCCTCATTGATCTCGCGGGGATCCTCCAGCCGCGGGTCCTCGTCGGCGATGACCAGCGCATCGGCGAGCTCCGCGGCGATCCGACCCATCGGCGCCCGCTTGCTCCGGTCGCGCTCACCGGCCGAGCCGAAGACCACGATCAGTCGCCCGCTGGCCAGCGGGCGCAGCATGCGCAGCACCTTGCCGAGCGAGTCCGCGGTGTGCGCGTAGTCGACGATGACCGCGAACGGCTGCCCCTCGTCGATGCGCTCCATCCGCCCCGGGACGCCGGCCACCTCGCCGAGTGCTTGGGCCGCCGTGTCCAGGTCCAGCGCCTGGGCATGGGCAAGCGTCAGCGCCGCCAGCGCGTTGTGGACGTTGAACCTGCCCGGCAGCCGCAGCGGCACCATGCCCTGCCAGCCTCCGGCGCTGGCCCGGAACTCGGTGCCGTCGGCCGTCGGTCGCAGGTCTGTGGCCCGTACATCGGCGTTCGAGTCGAGCCCGTAGGTCAGGACCCGGTTTCGCGCACGGGCTCGGAAATAGTCGAATGCCGCATCGTCCGCGTTGAGGATCGCCAGCGGCGCCTCCTCGATCAGCCGCGCCTTGGCGGCCCGGTACGCCTCCAGCGTGCCGTGAAACTCCAGGTGCTCGCTGGTCACGGTGGTGACGATGCCCGCGTCGAAGCGGCAGTTTCGAAGCCGATCGAGGGCCAGGCCGTGGGACGTGGCCTCGAGGACCACGCTCCGGTTGCCGGCGTCGACCATGGCCGCCAGGGTGGCCTGCAGCTCGAGCGCCTCCGGGGTCGTGTTGCGGTCCTGGTTGGGCAACACCCGGTCGCCGATCCGCAGCGCGACGGTGCCCACCATCCCCGGCCGTCGCCCTGCCGCAGCAAGCACCGCCGCAGCCAGGTGGCTGGTGGTCGTCTTGCCGTCCGTGCCGGTTAGGCCTATCACCTCCAGGCGCTCCGACGGCCGTCCATACCAGGCGTCTGCCGCGTCAGCCAGGGCCCGCCGAGTTCGATCCACGATCAGCTGCGGAACGTCGATCCCCGCCGTCTCACGCTCCGCGACCACGGCCAGCGCCCCCTTGGCCGCAGCCTGCGACACGAACCGATGTCCGTCGACGTGCACTCCGGGGACGGCGAAGAAGACCGAGCCGGGCGTCACCGACCGCGAGTCGTAGCCAAGGCCGCTCACCTCGCCGACCGGCATGCCGACCACGCGCTCGGGCGCGATGACATCGGTCAGCTCTCCGAGGCCCATCCGGCGCTCCGTCACGCGGCTCTCCCCCGCCCGATGCGTCGGACGGATGGCGGAACGGCGGCGACGCCCCGGCGCGCCCAGCCCCGAAGCACCGCGACCGCCTCGCGGAGACGATAGACACTCGGCTCGAGTACCAGGTCAAAGCTGCCCGCCCAGACCACTTCGCGGCCTCCGAATCCCTTCTTGAACAGCCCGACTCCATGCCACGGATGGTCAGCGCCGGCACCAGGAGGGGCGACTCCCCACAGGTCGTGCTCCCGCGCGCCGCGCTCGCGGGCGTAGCGGAGCATCGCCCACTGGAGCGCGTAGCTCGCGTAGCGTTTGGGCTCGCCCGGCTGCTCGCGACGGGATCCGGCAAACAGATAGTAGGACCGATCTCCCTCGATGACGAGCATCGCCGAAGCGGCCAGCTCCCCGCTCCGCCGCGCCTGGAAGATGGCGGCCCGCCCTTCGCCGGCGAGCGCCTGCCACGCCAAGCGATATCGGTCCAGGCGAGGCATCGGGAAGCCGGCGCGGCGCTGGGTCTCGCCGACCAATCGGTACAGCTCATCGACGGCGTCCCGGTCGCCAGGGTCATCGGTCGACGTCACCTCGACACCCTCCCTCTCGGCGCGGCGGACCGCATACCGCGTGTCGCGGTCAAAGCCGGCGAGGAGGGCCTGGTCGTCGCCGAGCGACACGACCCGCGTCTGCCCGACCTGCACCGCAGGTCGTCGCCGCAGGAGGTGGCCGCGGAATGCCGCTGCCCGGCCGCTTCCGGCCTCGACCCGAGGCTCGAGCCTGATGGCGATCGCCCGCTCTGTGCTGCCCGCCGATGCGAGCGCGCCGAGCATCTCGGTCACCCATTCAGCGGCACGCGCATGGTCGTAGTCCAGGACCGGTCCATGGGGCACGTACCAGAACGTGCGACCGCCGGGCAGCCGCCGCACCTGCGCCGCGGCGATGGCGACCACCCGGCCCTCGTCCTCCAGTACGTAGCGACGCTGCGGCTCGCCATCCAGAGCGGCGACCGCGGCCCAGCCCCAGTCATGAAGGAAGTCGCCGGCAGCACTCGTCGCCAGATGTCCCTGCCAGGCATCGCGGTCCGAGTCGGAGGCGGGCCGGACGGTCAACGCGGCGACCGGCGGACACGCTGCAGCAGATACCCGCGCAGCTGGAGCAGCTCCGGGGAGTGCAGCGCGCCGGCCACCACCACAAAGATCGCGATCCCCAGCGTCGAGAGGCTGAGAAGCAGGGCGAGGCGGCCGATCGCGTTGTCGGCGACCGAGCGCAGCCAGGCGTCCGCGAGAGTGATGCCGCCGAGCATCACCAGCGCGGCCGCCAGCGCCGCGATCCCCGACCGCAGCGCAGAGGTTGCGATCCGCGCGCCATCGACCGACTCGATCCGTCGGCGGAGCGACCAGATCAGCCCGAGCACCTCGAGCGTGGCGCTGATCGAGAGCGCGAGGGCCAGGCCGTCGATGCCCATCGGCCCCACCAGCCAGACCATGAGCGGAACGTTGATCACCACCGCCACGAACGCCCAGAGCACCGGAATCTTGGTGTCCTGCATCGCGTAGAACGCGCGCGTCACGACGTGCACCACGATGTGCGCACCGAGGGCCAGGCTGAAGAAGGCCAGCGCATCCGCGGTCCGCGCGGCGGAGGTGGCGCTGAACAGCCCGTACTGGAAGAACACCGCGGTCAGCGGCTCCCGCAGCACGACCATGATCGCGGTCAAAGGGGCGGCCACGAAGAGTAGGAGCCGCATGCTCCCCGACACCTGTCGGCGGATCTCGCCGACGTTGCCGAGCGCCGCGTCGCGCGAGAGCCCCGGGAAGAGCGCGATGGCGATGCTGACCCCGATGACGCCGACCGGGATCTGGCTCAGCTGGAACGCGTAGTTGTAGGCGGTGATGCTGCCTTCCTGCAGCCCGGAGGCGAGCACGGTGCTGACGATGAAGTTCAGCTGCCCGGCGGCAAGCCCCAGCGTGCGGGGCCCCATCAGCCACGCAACGCGCCGTACCCCAGGATGCGAAAGGCCGATGGTCAGGTCATAGCGCTGGCCGACCGCGGCGAGATCGGGCAGCTGAACCAGCAGGTGGGCGAGCGAGGCGATCGCCACGCCGACCGCCAGGCCCTCGACCCCCAGGTACGGCACCAGGAACACGGCCGCGGCGATGATCACCGCGTTGTAGACCAGCGGGGCGAGCGCGGGGATCGTGAAGCGTTCGTAGCTGTTGAGGATGCCGCTCACCACCGCGCCCATCCCGATGAAGACCGGCGACAGGAGCATGATCCGCGTCATGCGAACCGTCAGCTCGGTGGTCGGCACGTCGAACCCGGGCGTCACGATCGGCACGATCAGCGGCGCGAAGATCGCCATCAGCAGGCTCGCCGCGGCGAGCACGATGACCACCAGGTTCATCACGCTGCTCGCCAACCGCCACGCCTCCCGCTCCTGGTCGCGGGCCCGATAGGCGGTGAAGACCGGGATCAGCGCCGATGCCAGCGCGCCCGCGACCACCAGCTGAAAGATCGCGTCCGGGATGCGAAACGCGGCAAAGTAGGCGTCCAGCTCGCGGCTAGCGCCGAACTGCGAGCCGATGACCACCAGCCGTACCCAGCCGAGCAGTCGTCCCAGCAGCGCCGCGACGGTGATGATCAGGCTGACGGTGACCAACACTCGGCCGGCCGAGGGTGGTGTCGGCCGCTCGAGGGGGGTTGCCTGCGGACCTTCGGCCGCCACCTACCCGGATCGCCCCGCGGCTCGCGCACGACCCGAGCGTGGATGCGCTGCTCGGTACGCCGAGCGGAGCGTGGCATCGGAGAGGTGCGTGTAGACCTGGGTGGTGGCGAGGTTGGCGTGGCCCAGCAGATGCTGGACGCTGCGCAGGTCGGCGCCACCTTCGAGGAGGTGGGTCGCAAACGAGTGGCGCAGGGTGTGGGGCGAGGTGCCGGGCGGCAGGCCGCTGTGCCGGACCCAACGATCCACGACCATCCGCGCGCCGCGGGCAGTCAGCGGTCCACCGCCGGCGTTCAGGAACAGCCGGGCGTTCCGCGGTCGACCGGCGGCAAGCACCGGTCGCCGGCGCAGGTAGCGGGCGAGGGCGCCGGCAGCGGGCCGACCGAAGAGAAGCTCGCGTTCCTTGCTGCCCTTCCCGACCACACGCAGGCGGCGTCGCTCGAGATCGACGCGGTCGATCGTCAGCCCCGCAAGCTCGGAGATCCGCATCCCGGTCGCGTACAGCATCTCGAGCAGGGCAGCATCTCGCAGCAGCAGGTCCTGCTGGCCGGCGGGGAATCTGGTCGGTGCCTCGACCAACTGTCGCGCCTCGTCGACCGACAGGACGCGCGGCAGCCTGGCCGGGCGCCGCGGCCGGCGAACGCCGAGCAACGGGTTGGCGGCGATCCAGCCCTGGCGCGCGGCGTAGCGGTAGAAGCTGCGCACCGCCGATAGAGACCCACCAACGCTCGAGGCCGACAGGTCGCGCTCGGCCAGGCGGGCGAGGTGTGCCCGCAGGGTGGCGCGGTCCGGAGCGAGCCAAGAGACTCCATGTCCATCGAGGAATGCGAGAAATTCGGCGACGTGGCGCCGGTACTCACGCACCGTGCCGTCGGGCGCGTTTCGGGCGCGAAGCGCGCCGATGAAGCTCGCGAACGCGGCGCGCGCAGCAGGCGGCGCGGTCGTGTCGCCGTCAGGCACTGGGCGCGGCCGCGGCG
>JALYXZ010000025.1 GCA_030946825.1 Chloroflexota bacterium
ACCAGGTTCCGCGCCGGACGGATGCGCGTCGGAGACGGGCGAGGGAGCACCACGGTCTCGAACACGTCCCACAGCACGATTGCCACCAACAGGACGCCGATCAGGCCGCAGAGCACCTCGATCATGCGCGCAGTATCGGCATCCTGGACCGGCCGCGTCGCTCGGTGGAGGCGATCTCAGGGCAGCACGGTGTGTCCACTTGTCGGCGGGCGCCGCCTGGCGCTGGCGCTCTCGCCATGCGGTTGCGGGCTACATCAGCGTCGACTCGGAGCGTCGACTCGGCCGGGAGCCGAGTGGCTCCCGGCGCCCGGAACCGGCTCGCTGAACGCCGGGTCCGGTGGTTGTCTCGGCCTCAGTCGCCCCGGCTGCTCTCGTCCGACGAGCCCGACGCACCCTGCTCGCCCGAAGAGCGCGTGGCAGCATCACCCTTCTCGGCGTCGGAGCCGTGCTCTGCGGAGTCAACGCTCTCCCCATCGCTGGGTGGTACAACAATCGGCGCGGCTTTCGGCGTTTCGGTCGGTTCGGGTGTCTCGGTCGGCTCCGGCGAATGGCTCGGCTCCGGCGTCTCGCTCGGCTCGGGTGTCTCGGTAGGCTCCGGCGAGTGGCTCGGCTCGGGCGAGTGGCTCGGCTCCGGCGTCTCGCTCGGCTCCAGCGAGTGGCTGGCATCTCGGGACGTGACGACCCCATTCACGGGGCCGGAGTTGGCGCGGGCCTCGCTCGAGGTCAGACGGTGCCCGAAGACGGCCGTCGCGGACAGCCCGAGGATGAGCGCAGCTGTGAGCAGGCCGCGAAAGAGACGCATGGGAACCTCCGTGCGGGTTCGATTCGATGATGGCGGCCACAGGCTATGGCGCGCCGCGCCCTCGTGGCGTAGTACCTTGCGGTCGGGCGCCGGGTGACTTTGTCTGGCGTCTCGTGCCTCGGTCAGCTCCCTGGCGAGCGTTGGGTGAGCCCTGCGAGGAATCGGGCGACCTGGTCCGTCGCCTGGTCGAGCACCGAGAGCAGTCCGTGACCGACCCGCGGGTAGAGGATCAGACGCCCGTCCGCGAGCCGGTCGGTGGCGGTGCGCAGGAGCCCGACTCGCGCAAACGGATCGGAGCCGCCCGAGAGCAGGAGGACGGGGCACGAGATCGAAGGCCAATGCGCCGTCCGCTCGTCCCAGCCCTCGGGATGCCCAGGGCGGTGCAGCGGGTAGCTGAGCAGGATGAGCCCGCGGTACGGCTCCTCGGCCGCCAGCAGCGAGGCGACCCGGCCGCCGAACGAGTGGCCGCCGATGACCGAGTCGAGGGCCGGAGGCGCCGCGGCACGGTACGCGGCCACGGCACGCGTCGCCTCAGTGTGCGGCAGCGAGACGGCGCGCGATCGGAAGCCGCGTGCCTCGAGCGCCACGACCCACGGGCGCATACTCTCGGCGCCCGCAGAGGCTCCATGCGCGAGGTGGACGACAGGCTGCGCGATGCCATCACCATACCCGTGAACGATCGACGATCGCCGGCAGATTGGGACGCGGTGAAGCCGATGCCGTACAGATACTGATGCAGCTTCCGACCGATACCGCGCCCGGCGAACGCACCGCCGTGCGTCCTGTCGCCAGTGCGCCCGCGGCTGCGCTCGCGGGGACCGTCGCCGGCGCGGCGGCTCTCGCCGTCTCTGAGCTGCTTGCCGGCCTGGTTGCGGGCGCCCCCTCACTGGTGGTGGAGGTTGGCGCCTTCGTCATCGGTCTTCAGCCGCCGGGAGCCAAGCAGCTGGTGGTCGACATCTTCGGGACAAACGACAAGCTCGCGCTCAACGTGCTGGTGGCGCTGATCGCCGTGGGGCTCGCCGCAGTGCTGGGGATCGTCGCGCGCCGACGCCAGGGCCTCGCGCGCTTCGGGTACGCGGCGATCGGTCTGGCCGTCTTCCTCGTCAGCCTTCCCGACCCGCTGGTCGATCCGCTGCTGGCGCTGCTCACGTGTTCGGTGGCGGTGGCGGTGGCGGTCCTGACCCTTCAGCGGCTGCTCGCCCTCGCGACCCCGGCCTTCGCGCGCGCAGAGATGCCGGATTGGTCCCGGCGCCGGTTCCTGGGCACATCGCTGGGCGTAGGCGCAGCGGCGATCGGCGGGGGAGTGGTGGGCCGGTTGCTGCTCGACCGGCAGCGCCTCGAGGCTCCGCCCGGCGCGCTGTCGCTTCCTCCGGTCGCCGCTCCCACGCTTCCATCGAACGCCAGCCTCCAGGTGCCGGGGCTAACGCCGATCGTGATGCCCAATGACCGCTTCTACCGGATCGATACCCAGCTGCTGACCCCGCGGTTGGATGCCCGGACCTGGAAGCTGCGTATCCATGGGCTCGTCGACCGCGAGGTGACGCTCTCGTACGCCGACCTGCTCGCGATGCCGATGCAGCAGCAGTACGTGACGATCGCCTGCGTCAGCAACGAGGTGGGCGGCGACCTTGTCGGCAACGCCCTGTGGGAAGGCGTCCGCCTGCAGCGGATACTGGATCTTGCCGGTGTGCGGCGCGGCGCCTCCCAGATCGTGGGACGCGCCTTCGACGGCTGGACGTGCGGCTTTCCGACCCTGTGGCTCACCGACGAGGGGAAGGAGGCGCTGCTGGCGGTTCGCATGAATGGTGCACCGCTCCCCGCCGCCCACGGCTTTCCGGCGCGACTCATCGTGCCGGGCCTGTACGGCTACGTCTCAGCCACGAAGTGGATCACCGAGATCGAGGTCACCACGCTGGAGGCCTTCGACGCCTACTGGGTGCCGCTTGGCTGGGCAAAGTACGGACCGATCAAGACGCAGTCGCGCATCGACACCCCGCGGGGCGGCGCCAGCCTGGCCGCGGGAACGGTACCGGTCGCTGGGGTGGCGTGGGCACCCCAGCGGGGCATCGCCGGGGTCGAGGTCCAGGTTGACGACGGGCCGTGGACGCCCGCTCGACTGTCAAGCCCGATCAACCGCGCGACATGGCTGCAGTGGCTCTACGTGTGGCAGGCGGCAGCCGGGTCACACGTCCTCCGTGTCCGGGCCACCGATGGCACCGGCGCGGTCCAGAGCGCGGTCGTCCAGCCTCCGGCGCCGAGTGGCGCGACCGGCTACCACACCATCTCCGTGCGCGTCACCTGAGAAGGCGCACTCGCCTGGGGTCTCGATCCGGTACGGTAGCCAGGTGAGGGAGCACGGTGGGGAGATCAGCCCTGGATGGCAGGTGGATGCGAGGGGTCGCCGGCTCGGCACCGTCGACGCCGTCTTCGCCGACTACCTGCTGGTTCGCACCGGCGGCCTCGTCCCGATCGACCTGTACGTGCCGTCCGGCGAGGTGAGCATCGAGGCGCCGGGACGGCTGCGCGTGGCCATCGATCCCGCCGAGGCGCGGGAGCGCTGGCACCGGCCGCTGCGGAGCGCGCCACACGACTGATCGGCCCAGGCCAGCAAGCGCCGTGCCGGTACCTCGTCAACATCGGCCGGCGACCGCGCATCGGACTTGCAGTACCCTTAGCCGGCCACGGGCCTGTCCCGTGCGGAGGTGAAACGAGATGGATGACAGCCAGCGAGCGGACGACTTCTACGCCCGCGTCGCGTCAGGCGGCAAGGTCGAAGCCGATGACTGGATGCCTGACCCTTATCGGGCGGCGGTCCTGAAATTCGTCGAGATGCACGCCAACAGCGAGCTGATGGGGGTCCTTCCCGAGCGTGAGTGGATCCTTCGCGCTCCCACGCTGCGGCGCAAGCTGGCCCTGACCAGCAAGGTCCAGGACGAGGTGGGCCACGCTCAGCTGCTGTACCGGGTCGCGGAGGACCTCGGTAAGCCGCGCGAGCAGATGCTCCAGGACCTGCTCGACGGGAAGACCAAGTTCCACAACGTCTTCCACTACCCGACGGAGTCGTGGGCCGATGTCGGCATCATCGCCTGGCTGGTGGACGCTGCGGCGATTGTCAGCCAGCAGGCCCTGCGCGACTCATCCTACGCGCCCTACGCGCGGACGATGAAGAAGATCTGCTGGGAGGAGTCTGTGCACATCATGCACGGACGGGACGTCGTCCTGACCCTGATGAACGGCACGGATCGTCAGCGCGCGCTGGTCCAGAACGCTCTCGACCGCTGGTGGGGTCCTCTGATGCAGATGCATGGCCCTCCCACCGATCCCGCGCGCGACAAGGACCTGCTCTGGCGCATCAAGTCGAAGGGCAACGAGCAGCTGCGCCAGGAGTTCCTGTCCATCTACGTCCCGCGCATCCGGGAGCTGGGTTTGCGGATTCCCGACCCCGAGCTGCGCCATGACGACGCCGCCGGTCGGTGGCACTACCGCGAGCCGGATTGGGACGAGCTGCGCAACGTGGTCACCGGTCACGGCCCTCGGTCGCAGGAGCGTCTCGAGTTTCGCCGCGTCAACCGCGCGCTGACGCAATGGGTACGCGACGCGATCATCGGGCGGGCGGCTGCGGCCGCCTGAGGCCTCCACGGCTCGATGACCGATTCGGTCTGGGAGGTCTTCCGCCAGGAAGCGGAGGGTGACGCGATGACCCATGCCGGGAATCTGCGCGCACCCGATGCCGAGCTGGCGCTGCACTACGCTCGGGAGTTCTACGGACGCCGCCAGGAATCGACGCGCCTCTGGGTGGTGCCCCGGGAGGCGATCAACGAGCTGGACGACCCGGACTGGCTGAAGCCGCCGTTCGACCGATCCCACAAGCGACCGGGTGGCTACCTCATCAAGCACAAGCTCGAGGCAGCCAAGGCACGCGCGGAGGAATCGCCGTGAGCTCGGCCGCGCCGTCCGAGGCGCACCTCGGCGACGTCACGCGGGACGCGCTCGCCGAGCTGCTGCTGGCGACGGCCGACGACGAGTTCGTGCTCGGCTTCTGGGACTCCGAGTGGACCGGCATCGCGCCCATGCTCGAGGAGGACGTGGCGATGAGCTCCATCGCCCAGGACGAGATCGGCCACGCGCGCGCCCTCTACGAGCTCCTCGCCGGGATCACCGACGTCGATCCGGACCGGATCGCGTTCGGGCGCTCCGCCGACGCATTTCGGCACGCGGCGCTGATGAACCACCCGCGCACCGATTGGGCCTTCACGGTGGCCCGCCGTTTCCTGTACGAGCACGCCGATGCGGTCCGCCTGGAAGCCCTCGCCCGCTCGTCGCACGAGCGGCTCGCTGGACTGGCGGGCAAGATGCGGCGCGAGGAGTCGTACCACCGCATGCACACCGATGCGTGGCTTCAGCGCCTGGCCGAAGCCGGCGGGGAGGCGCACGAGCGCCTGACGGCCGCCCTCCAGCGCCTGTGGCCCGATGCCGATGCCGTGTTCACGCCACTGCGTGGCGAACCCGAGCTGCTCGCCTCCGGCGTCCTGGCCGAGCCGCTCGCCGCGCTGCACGGCCGCTGGCGAGCGCGCGTCCGCCCCACACTGCAGCGGCTCTCGCTGCCGGTTGGCGGCGATGAAGCGCCCCCAGCGGATGGGAGGACGCGCCGCACCGATGACTTCCGATGGCTCCATGGCGAGTTCACGATGGTCTCCGGCTCCGAGGAGGGAGCCACGTGGTAGCTGCCTCGGTCGAAACCCGGCTCGCGGCTGCCTGGAAGGCCCTTGCCGACGTCAAGGACCCTGAGATTCCGACCATCAGCGTCGTGGATCTGGGGGTCATCCGGGCCGTCGCCCTCTCTCCGGACGGGCGGGCGCTGGAGATCGACCTGATGCCGACCTTCGTCGGCTGCCCGGCGGTGGACGTGATGCGGGACGAGATCACCGCCAAGCTGAGCGCCCTCGGTATCGCCGACGAGGTTCGGGTCACCCTGAGCTTCGCCGAGGCATGGACGTCCGAGCGGATCACGGCCCGCGGCCGTGAGCGACTGCGTCGCAGCGGGTTCGCCCCGCCGGTCCGCCAGGGGCAGATTCCACCCGACCGCGACCCGCTCGACGAGCTGGCCGTGCTGCCGGTCGCCAGCTGCCCGTACTGCGGATCGCGGAACACCACGCTGGAGAACGCCTTCGGTCCGACTCTCTGCCGGGCCATCTACCACTGCGCCGCCTGCCGTCAACCTTTCGAGCAGTTCAAGACCGTGTGACCGCGGCGGGGCATCCGTCCCGCTCCGTGGGCACGGGTCATGCTCGTCGCCCGGCCCATGCGGATCGCAGCCGTCGGTGACATCCACTGCACGACCGACTCGCGCGGTGCGCTCAGGGACCTGTTCGCCGACGCAACGGCGCACGCCGACGTGCTGGCGCTGTGCGGTGACCTGACCGACCGCGGCCTCCCGGACGAGGCGTGGGTCCTCGCCGGCGAGCTGACCGTCGCGACGACCCCGGTGGTGGCGGTCCTCGGGAACCATGACTTCGAGGCAGGGGCTGCCGCCGAGGTGGCTGGCATCCTCGCCGGAGCGAGGATATCGGTTCTTGACGGCACGGCCGTCGAGCTGGATGGGGTCGGC
>JALYXZ010000084.1 GCA_030946825.1 Chloroflexota bacterium
CTCGGTGTCCGGCGGCTGAGCGCGGCCCGCAGTGCGGTCACCATTCCCCAGACGCGCGCATCGATTCAGGAGGACATCGCGTGGGCGAAACGCTTGCTGAAACGCGACTAGAAGTCGAGGCCCGTCGCGCGGATCTGCAGCGCACCGCCGACGAGCTGAAGGCGCGCGTTCGCCGCGCGGTGGATGTGCGGGCCAAGTTCCGCGAGAACCCCGCGCTGTTCATCGGTCTTGGGGCGGGAGCGGTCTTCCTGGTGCTGGGCGGACCGATCCGGGTCGCCCGCCTCGCCCGTCGACGCCTGCGGCCGACAAACCCGGAGAAAGCCTACGACCTGCTGCCCAAGCCGCTGCAGTCGTGGGTCGATGGCATGGTCGACAAGTTGGGGCCGCGGGCCGAGGAGGCCCGGCATGCGATGGCCGCCGAGCTGATCCGCTGGCGCCACGATCCGGTCGGCAACAAGAAGGCGCGCAAGGAGCTTGCGAAGCAGCTCGCCGAGGGCCCGCCCGGTCCCGGTCGGGCGAGCTGGAAGGCGCTCGAGGCGGCCGCTGCCGTGCTGTCCGCGGCCCTGGCGCGCAAGGCGGTCGAGCGCTTCCTGTCCGGCGAGCCTCCGTCCGGCATCGGCCCGCTCGACGCCGCGGGCACGATCGGCGGGGCGGCCAAGCCGGACGACCCGACGCCCATGGGCTCAGCTGCCGGCGAGACGGCGACGCGGTCGGCGTACGCAGGCATCTCCTCCCGCCAGCGCTGATCCGGCGCGCCGGCTCAGCGTGTAGCCCGCGGCGCAGAACCCGCGGCGCAGAGCCGGCGGCCATGCACACGCCGGCCCTTTGCTAGACTCGCGGCTCATCCGCCGTCGTAGCCCCGGGGCGAGTGGCGGAACGGCAGACGCGCCAGCTTTAGGAGCTGGTGTCGCAAGACGTGCGAGTTCGAATCTCGCCTCGCCCACCACCTCGCAGGAGCACACCGCAGCGTGGTCACCGTCTCCACCCGCCCCGAGCCCGGATCGAAGGTGGTCCTCGAGATCGGCGTCGAGCCAGCCGAGGTCGACCGCCACTTTGCGACCGCCTACAGGCACGTTGCCGAACGGACCAAGGTGCCCGGCTTCCGCCCGGGCAAGGCGCCGCGGCACGTGATCGATCGGTTCGTGGGCAGAACCTCGGTGCTGACCGAGGCGATCGATCACCTGATCAGCGACAGCTACGACCGGGCGCTGGACCAGGTCGACCTGATACCGATCGACCAGCCCCAGGTCGACATCGACCCATCGGACATCCGCGAGGGATCCCCAGCGCGGTTCACGGCAACCGTCTCGGTGCGCCCCGAGGTCGAGCTCGGGGCTTACACCGGCTACCCGTTCGGCTTGGAGATCCCGTCGGTCGACGATGCACAGGTCGACGAGGTGCTGGACGACCTTCGCGCGCAGCAGGCCACGCTGCGGCCAATCGATGAACGCCCAGCCCAGATGGGCGACGTCGCCGCGGTCCGGTACACCGGCACCATCGACGGCGAGCCATTCGAGGGTGGCTCTTCCGACCGCATGCCGCTGGTTCTCGGCGAGGATCGCATGATTCCCGGGTTCGAGGAGCAGGTCGTCGGGATGCGCATCGGCGATGAGAAGGGCTTCGAGGTCAGCTTCCCTGACGACTACCGGGTCGAGCGCCTCCGCGCGAAGCGGGCGCACTTCCAGGTCACGCTGGTCGACCTGCGCGAGCGGATCGTGCCAGAGCTCGATGCGGCGTTCGTGAAGTCGGTCTCGGACGTGGAGACCGTCGAAGCGCTCCGTGCCGAGGTCGCGGACGCGCTGCGCCGCCGGGCAGAGGAAGAGGCGCGGCACCAGTTCGCCGATCGGATCATCGAGTTTGCCGCCGCCAACGCGACCGTCGAGCTGCCCGAGGTGATGGTCGCCAACGAGATCGAGATCATGCGCGACGAGCTCGCAAACCGGCTCGCGCAGCAGCAGATCGGCATGCCGCAGTACCTGGAGCTGATGAAGCAGACGCCAGAGGAGCTGGCCACCGAGCTGCGCGAGCCGGCCTCGCGGCGGGTGAAGACGCTGCTGGTGCTGTCGGCGATTGCCGAGCGCGAGGGGATCGACGCCACCGACGCGCAGATTGCGGAGGAGACCGAACGCCAGCTCGCGCGCTACGGCGATCAAGCACGGCTCCGCGAGTACCTGACCTCGCGACGCGGTCGCTCCTACCTGCGCATGACGCTTCGCAACCGTACACTCGTCGAGACGCTGATCGACCGAGCGCTGGGGACCGCCGCTCCATCGGCCGAGCCGCCCGACCCGGAGCCGACTGTCGCCACCGCCCCTTCAACGGAGTAAGCCATGCTCGTCCCAATGGTGATCGAGAGCAGCGCTCGCGGCGAGCGCGCCTTCGACATCTACTCCCGGCTCCTCAAGGAGCGGATCATCTTCCTCGGCGACGCGATCGAGGACCACGTAGCGAACCTGGTCATCGCCCAGCTGCTGTTCCTCGAGAGCGAGGACCAGGAGAAGGACATCAGCCTCTACATCAACTCGCCCGGTGGCGTGGTGACCGCGGGGCTGGCGATCTACGACACGATGCAGTACCTCAAGGCTCCGGTCAGCACGATCTGCATCGGGCAGGCTGCAAGCATGGGGGCGGTCCTGCTGGCAGCCGGCACCAAGGGAAAGCGCTTCGCCCTGCCGAACAGCCGGATCATGATCCACCAGGGCTCGGGCGGCTTCCGCGGCAATACTCCGGACGTCGAGATCCAGGTGCGCGAGATGCTGCACCTCACCGACCGGCTGATGCACATCCTCGCCGACCACTGCGGCCAGGAGTACGAAAAGGTCCGGCGTGACTCGGAGCGGGACTACTTCATGAGCGCCGACGACGCGAAGGCCTACGGCCTGATCGACGACGTCTTCGCCGGGACCACCGAGTCGCTGATCAGTATGGCCCAGGCCGCCGGCGGCAGCGTGCCGACCGCGTCGGAGGCCGCCGCCGCGGACACCCCGGGGGCCAAGCCCGCCAAGAAATAGGGCGGCTCGCGTCAGACCGCCACGCGCCGGAGTCGCGCCGCCCAGCCCATCCGCCGCGTTCCGAGAGGGCAGCGACGGGGCCATCGGGCGCCCATGACGGTCCGAGGGAACCACAAATGGCCCGTGGTATCCTCGCCGAGCAGCCATCCGGCCCAGCAGCAGGAGTCGGCCCGAACCGATGACCCAGAAGACCAAGGTCCCATACCGCTGCTCGTTCTGCGGGAAGAGCCAGGAGCAGGTTCGGAAGCTGATCGCCGGGCAGGGCGTCTACATCTGCGACGAATGCATCAACCTCTGCCAGGAGATCATCGAGGAGGAGATGCTCGAGACGCCGCGTGCCAAGAGCGCACCGGCGCCCCTGCCCAGCCCGCGGAAGATCAAGGAAGCGCTCGACCAGTACGTCATCAGCCAGGAGCCGGCCAAGAAGGTCCTTTCGGTCGCCGTCTACAACCACTACAAACGGGTCAACGCCGGCCACAACGTGGACGATGTCGAGCTCGGCAAGAGCAACGTCCTGCTCGTCGGCCCCACCGGCTCCGGCAAGACGCTGCTGGCCCAGACCCTGGCCAAGATCCTGGATGTGCCGTTCTGCATCGCCGACGCGACCAGTCTGACCGAGGCCGGGTACGTCGGAGAGGATGTCGAGAACATCCTGCTGCGGCTCATTCAGGCCGCCGATTTCGACGTGCAGCGAGCTCAGCGCGGGATCATCTACATCGACGAGATCGACAAGATCGCCCGCAAGACGGACAACCCGTCGATCACGCGGGACGTCTCCGGTGAGGGCGTGCAGCAGGCCCTGCTCAAGATCCTGGAGGGCACGGTCGCCAACGTTCCGCCGCAGGGCGGACGCAAGCATCCGCACCAGGACTTCATCCAGATCGACACCACCAACGTCCTGTTCATCTGCGGCGGCGCCTTCGAGGGGCTGGAGAAGATCGTCGAGGAGCGCGTCGGCAAGCGCGGCATCGGCTTCGGCTCGCAGGCGCAGCGGCCGCGCGAGGAGCGCCGGCGGGCGCTGATGGAGCAGATGATGCCCGAGGACCTGCTCAAGTACGGACTGATTCCAGAGTTCGTCGGCCGCCTGCCGGTGGTGGTCAGCCTCGCCGCACTGGCCGAATCCGACCTCGTCCGGGTGCTCACCGAGCCCAAGAACGCGGTCACCCGCCAGTTCAGCAAGTTCCTGTCGCTCGACAAGGTGGAGCTCGTCTTCACGCCCGATGCGCTGGACGCCACCGCCCGTTTGGCGCTCGACCGCAAGACCGGCGCCCGAGCGCTGCGGACGATCGTGGAGGAGGCGCTGCTGGAGGTGATGTACGACATCCCCGAGCGCACGGACGTGAAAAAGGTGGTCATCACCGCCGAGACGATCGAGCACGGACAGCCGCCGATGCTGTTGACCGAGACCGAGGATGCCGAGCCGCGCCGCGGACGTGGCAAGGAGCGTCCGACCGAAATCGAGGCCGAGTCCGCCTGAGCGCCGGCGCTCTGGGCGCCGCTACATTTCTTCTGTCCGGGGTGCAGCCGGATCGCCGGCATGCGGTTCGCGCGCCGCGTCATCTTGTGCGCCGCCCGCCGCTTTGCCGGGCTCGACGACCGGCTCGAGGCGCAGCGGATAGCCGGCCGCGCGCTCCGGGAATGCCGCGAGGATCCGCTTGCGGAGCTCGCCGGTCACTTTCCACTGCTCGCCGGCTCGTACCCGACCGACGATCTTGATCGTGACCCCGGAATCGGCGAGCGCATCGACGCGCAGCACCGACGGCCCGTCGATGATCCGTGTCTCCCAGTCCGGATCGGCGGCGAGATCGCGACAGGTGGCGTCCAGGAGCGCGGTCACCTCGTCGAGGTTGGTGCCGTAGGCGACCTGGACGTCCAGGTTCACGCGGGCGAACAGGCGGGTCATGTTGGAGGCGACCGTGATCTGACCGTTGGGCACCGAGTGCACGGTCCCATCCAGATCACGGAGGACCGTCCTTCGCAGGCTCAGCTCCTCCACGACGCCGCTCACGCCGGCGACCCGGATCACGTCGCCCCGGCTGAACTGGTTCTCGGCGAGGATGAACACGCCCGCCAGCCAGTCGCGGACCAGCGTCTGCGCACCCAGACCGATGGCGATGCCCGCCACCCCGAGACCGGCGATCGCAGGCCCGATGTTGATGTTGAAGGTGTCGAGCGCCATCAGCGCCACGATGACCACGATCACCACGCCCGCGACACGGACGCTCAGCGCCTGGAGGGTGCGGATCCGCTTCGCTCGCTCCGCGGCGGCGATGTCGAAGCTGCCGTCATCGGCAGGCCTGGCAAGGAGGCGCCCGGCGGCGACCCGCGCGGCCTGTCGCACGCCGAGGTAGGCGGCAAGGCCGCCGAGAGCCACGAGCAGGAGCGCGATGAAGGTCTCGGTCGAGGCGAGCGGCAAGGCCAGCACCATCGGGGCGCATGGTAGCAACCGGCGCTCGGTACCACCGGTGCACCGCGACGGGTACTTCCGGCCGATGAGCCTTGGGGTCCGCTGCGGTCTAGCATGGTGCGGCCACGCACGAAGCGACTGCGTCCAGTGAGCATTACGAGAGCGAGGAGACGATGACGTCGAGCCAGCGACGACCGGGGTTCCGACTTCCGTGGTCGGGCGACTCGGAGGCCGATGAGGGCCACGCGCACGACGCGCCGCCGGCGTCGTCGGCCGACGCCGGGATGATCGCGGACGCGCCGGCAGCCGAAGCCGCGCCCGCCACGACTACGACACGAGATGCCGACGCGCCCGCGATCGAGCCCGTCGCCGAGGCGACCGAGCGGCCGAGCGAGCCACCCAACGAGTTTCTCAAGAGCCTGGTGTCGGCGATGCGTGGGGTCGCCGAGGAGGCCCGCGAGTCGAGCGTTCACGAGTTGCAGTCGACGATCGACACGCGCGTCGAGGAGATGCGCACCCGCTCTGGCGAAGAGGCAGAGGATCTCCGCCGCCGCGCCGAGGTCGACACGGAGGCGATCGCCGAATGGTCGCGGACCGAGATGGAGCGGATTCGCCAGGAGACCGATCGCAAGACGGAAACGCGCCGCAAGCAGCTCGACCGACAGCTGAGCGAGCATCAGCAGCGCACCGAGCGGGCGATCGAGTCGATGCAGTCGCGGGTCGAGGAGTACGAGCGCCAGCTCGGTGCCTTCTTCGAGCAGCTCGCGCAGATCGAGGACCCCGCAGAGTTCGTTGCCGCCGCCAAGCGGATGCCGAGCTCGCCGGTCGCCGAGATCGGCGCCGAGCCGTCCGCGACCGGCCCGACCGCCGCGTCGCTCGACGCGCGCCTGGCCCAGCTCAGTGGCCCGGAGACCAAGGCGGCGACCGGCGCCAAGTCTGGCAAGAACGGGAACGGCGGCGCGTCCCGCCGCGCGACCGACAAGGCTGCAGAGCAGCCCGACGGTACGCCGGCTGACGGCTCGGAAGCGACGACATCGGTGGTGGTCAAGGGCCTCGGGAGCTTCGGTGCGATCACCACCTTCAAACAGGCCCTGGAGCAGGTCGACGGAGTGGGCAGCGTGGCACTCAGCCTCGGCCCGACCGGGGAGTTCGTGTACCGCGCCACACACCAGCCGGCATTCGACCTCGTCGCGGCGATCACCGGGGTCGAGCCGTCCGCATCGGTCGACGCGCAGGCCGACGGGACGCTGCGGGTGACGGTCAGCCGCAGCCGCTGAGGATCGCCGCTGCCCGCCCGATGCTAGACTCGCCCCCGCGGCATTGACCGTGAGGAGTACCCCTCCATCGGCTCTCCAGAGACGACGGGCCAGCGGCTGAGAGCCCGTCCGGGCGCGAGAGGGGGAAGGTCGCACGTGAGCCGCGCGGGATCCGCCCGATAGCGCGGAAACGAGGGCGATCTTCCGGGCTCCGGGGTCGCCGAACGAAGGTGGTACCACGACCCGTTCGTCCTTCGACGAGCGGGTCGTCTGCGTCTACGAAAGAGAGGTGGCGGCAGTGTCGGCAGGCGTGCAGCAGCTCGCACCCCGGTACGATGCGGCGGCGGTCGAGGGCCGGATCTACGCGCGCTGGCTCGAGAGCGGGGCGTTTGCGCCGCCGGTCGAACCGGCGGCAGGCGCGCGCCGGTTCGTGATCACCATGCCGCCACCGAATGTGACCGGCGCGCTGCACATCGGTCATGCGCTGACCTTCACGGTCGAGGACATCCTGGTCCGCTACCACCGCATGCGGGGCGACGACACGCTCTGGGTGCCGGGCGTCGACCACGCGAGCATCGGCGCACAGTTCGTGCTCGACCGCATCCTCGCCGAGGAGGGGGAGACGCGTGCCTCCCTGGGTCGCGAGCGATACCTGGAGCGCATGTGGCGCTTCATGGACGAGACGCGCGACGTCATCGGCCAGCAGCTCCAGCGGCTGGGTGCTTCCGCGGACTGGTCACGCAACCGCTTCACGATGGACGCCGTCAGCGCCCGCGCCGTGCGCACCGCATTCCGACGGCTGTGGGATGCCGGGCTCGCGTACCGGGGCGAGGCGCTCGTCAACTGGTGCCCCCGGTGTCGTACCACGGTGAGCGACCTCGAGAACATCCACCGTGAGGAAGCCGGCACCCTGTGGACGATCCGCTACCACCTTGCCGGTCCGGACGGCGGACCGGACCCCGAGCGCTGGATCAGCATCGCCACCACGCGGCCGGAGACGCTTCTCGGCGACACCGCCGTCGCCGTCCATCCCGACGACGAGCGCCACCGAGCGCTGATCGGCCAGCAGGCAGTGCTTCCGTTCCTCGGGAAGCGACTGCCGATCATCGCCGACGCGGCGGTCGATCCCGCGTTCGGCACCGGGGCGGTGAAGATCACGCCCGCCCATGACCCGAACGACTACGCGACCGGCACGCGACATGGCCTCGAGATGGTCAGCGTCCTCGATGAGGAGGCGCGGGTCAACGATGCGGGCGGCCCGTTCGCGGGCCTGGACCGCTACGAAGTCCGGCGTCGGATCCTGGACGCGCTCCGTCAGGCGGGGGATTTAGAGGCAGAGCGCCCGCACGAGATGGTGGTCGGCCACTGCGAGCGCTGCGGCACGGTGATCGAACCTCGACTCAGCGTGCAGTGGTTCGTGCGAACGCGGCCCCTGGCAGAGCGGGCGCTCGCGTCGGTGCGCGAGGGGCGCACTCGGATCGTGCCGGCGCGGTTCGAAAAGGTGTACCGCCACTGGATGGAGAACATCCTCGACTGGGCGGTGGGCCGCCAGCTGTGGTGGGGTCACCGAATCCCCGCCTGGTACTGCCCCGACGGCCACATCACGGTCTCCGATGAAGAGGCCGGACCGAGCGCCTGCGCCGAGTGCCGGCGGCCGGCGACCGAGCTGCGCCAGGAGACGGACATCTTTGACACCTGGTTCAGCAGCGCGCTGTGGCCATTCAGCACGCTCGGATGGCCGGAATCGACGCCGGATCTGGCCCGCTTCTACCCCACCACCCTGATGGAGACCGGCTACGACATCCTTTTCTTCTGGGTGGCCCGGATGATGATGATGGGCCTGTTCTGCACCGATGCCGAGCCCTTCTCGACGGTGTACCTGCACGGGCTGGTCCGCGCCGGCGGCGGCGTGAAGATGAGCAAGACGAAGGGCAACGTGCTCGACCCGCTGGAGGTGATCGACGAGATCGGCGCCGATGCGCTCCGCCTGGCGCTGATCATCGGTACCTCGCCGGGGAGCGACCAGCGCCTGACCCAGGCCAAGCTCGACGGCGGCCGTAACTTCGCAAACAAGCTGTGGAACGTCGCCCGATTCGTGCTCGGTGCGCGTCCCGAATCACTGGAGCTCGGTGGAGCGGCCCCCACGCTCGCCGAACGGTGGATCCGGTCCCGGCTGGCGGACGTCACGGAGCGCGCCACTCGGCAGTTCGAGGAGCTCGACCTGGCCGGATATGCGGCCACCATCCAGGATTTCGCATGGAGCGACTACTGCGACTGGTTCGTCGAGATGGCCAAGGTTGACCTGCGGGGCGACGGGTCCGCGGCGGATCGTGCCCGCGCATGGGTCGCGTTGGCCGACGTGCTTGCCGACCTGCTGCACCTCCTGCATCCCCTGATGCCGTTCATCACCGAGGAGATCTGGAAGGCGCTCCAGACCGCGCGCGACGATGCGGGGGGAGCGAGGCTGCTGATGAGCGCTGCCTGGCCCACCGCCGGGGAGCGCGACCGAGTAGCGGAGTCCGAACAGGCGGCGTCAGCCGAGCTGGTGCGCGCGATCCGCAACCTTCGCACGGAGCTCGGCGCGCCTGCAGGAGCGTGGCTGCCGCTCGAGGTCGTGCCGGCCGGAGCCGACGACCGCGAAAGGATCCTGCGCTCGCTGCGCTACATCGAGCCGCTGGCGCGCGTGCGGCCAATCCGGGTCTCCCCCCCAGGCGACGCGCGCGCGCGCCCGGACGTAGTCGCCGCCACCCCCGGCGCGACTGCCTGGTTCGCGGAGGTGGCCGGCGGCGACGAGACGCTCGCCCGGCGCGATCAGCAGCGATCGGAGCTGGA
>JALYXZ010000121.1 GCA_030946825.1 Chloroflexota bacterium
CAGGTCGTTGACCGCCTTGTCGGCCTTGGCCTTGTCGTTGGTTGCCACACCGGTCGTGTAGTCAACGAAGAAGCCGTTGTGCGCGCTCCAGATCTTGTTGAACTGGTCCTGCGCGCCGGTGCCGAAGGCGGCTCCGATCATGGCGCCGAGATCGGTCCCATTCGTGTTGAGCAGGCCGCCGTACGCCGCGAACTCCCCGGCGCGACCTCCGAGCGCAGCACCGGTCGCCTTGGTGGCGAGGATGATGTGCTCGCCGAGCAACAGGTCGAGCCGGACCCGGAGGTCTGCCGCCTTGGAGTCGACCGTCGAACCGGGCGACATCATCATCGACTCGGCAGGTGAGGCGGCGGAGGCGGGGCTGGTGGCTGAGGGCGTGGTGGTGGCGCCAGTTCCCGCTCCCGCGGAACAGCCCGACAGGGCGACCGCCCCGACGAGAACCAGCAACGTTGACTTCCAGTGACGCATGTGTGCTTCTTGTGATCGCGGCCGCAGTCACGGCCATCCACTGCGATACGTGCGGATGCCGCCGCTGAATCACTCGGTCGCCCCCAGGGTCCCTGTTCGGGCGGGGGCCGGCGCGGCCGGTACGGATGACCTATCGCCGGTCTCTCGGGGCGTCCCGTACGCTCGTGCCCCCAAGATCGAAAGGATCCGGAGGCATGGCGAGGTTCGGGGGGAGGCTGCACCCGCCGTCGCTGCTTGCGCTCGTCTGCACGGCGAGCCTGCTGCTCATGCTCGCGACCGGCTTCGCCATCGCCCTTCTCGTGGGACGGGTGCTCACCGACGCCTCGGTCTCGTCCACCGTCGGGCACGACCAGGGATGGGCAAAGGACTTCGTTCGTCGTGAGCTCAGCGCCGCGGACCTGACCGCGCCTCTGTCCGACGCGCGCCGACGGACGCTCGAGAATGCGCTCGCCGAGAGCGCCGCAACCAATGGGTTCGCCGATGTGACTCTGTACGCCGCGGACCGAACCCTCCTGGCCGCGTCCGGCGGGCCGGGAATCCCACCGCCTCGGCTCGCGACTGGCGCCGGGTCGTCAGCGAGCATCTCGCTCGGCACCGCGCCTGCTGCGCAGCTCACCGAATCGCTGCCGCTGACCGTGGACAGCACCGTGCAGGCAGTGGCGGTCATCAGGCGCGACGCCAGGCCGATCCTCGCGGTCGCCGACACCGTGAGGCAGCAAGTGGTGGTCGTCTTCACGGTTGCCGCGCTGGTGCTCACCTTCCTGCTGCTGCTCATCTTCCGAGCTGCCCAGGCCAAGCTCAGCTGGCAATCGCGCGAGCTGATTCAAACCGCGCGCCGCGACCCGGTCACCGGCCTGCCCAATCACGGAGCCGTGGTCGCCGCGCTGACCAGCGCGCTCGAACAGGCGCGACGCGACGGCGGCTGGCTCGCGGTGGCGGTCATGGACATCGACAACTTCGAGCTGTTCAACACCACCCATGGACATGCCGCGGGTGACTTTGCGCTCGCCGAGGTGGCGCGCATCCTCCGGGAGGAGGCCCCGCCGAACGCGATCATCGGTCGATTCGGACCCGATGAGTTCCTGCTGGGCGGACCGCCGACCTGTGCCCACGAGGTGCGGCCGGCAATCGGACGCGTCCGAGATCGCCTCGCCGATCTCAAGCCTCAGCTCGGGGAGCGGGACGGCCCTCCGCTCACCCTCAGCGCCGGGGTTTCGAGCTATCCAGAGCATGCCGGCGCCGTGACCGAGCTGCTCGCCGCGGCAACCGTCACCCTTCGCGAGGCCAAGATCAGTGGCGGCGACTCGATCCTGGTCGACGCGCCGGTGGTGCCCGAGCGCCCGGAGGATCTTCGGAACTTCGGGGTACTGCGCGGCCTGGTGGCCGCGATCGATACCAAGGACCACTTCACCAAGCGCCACGCCGAGGAGGTGGCGCATTACGCGCTGCTGCTCGCAGAGCGGCTCGAGCTCGAACCGGAGTTTCGTCAGGCGCTGCGGCTCGCGGGCCTGCTGCATGACGTGGGCAAGATCGGGGTGCCCGACGGCATTCTCCGCAAGCCGGGTCCACTGACCGGCCCGGAGCGACTGTTGATGGAGCAGCACACGCTCATCGGTGACCTGATCGTCGCCCGCCTCCCGCACCTCGAGCTCGTACGCGCCGGGGTCCGATCGCACCACGAACGCTGGGACGGGAGCGGCTACCCGGACCAGCTGCGCGGCGACGGCATCCCGCGCATCGCACGGCTGCTTGCGGTTGCCGACGCATATTCGGCGATGACCACGTCTCGCGCATATCGCGCCGGATTGCCAGCCGCCGAAGCGCTGAGGCGGCTGCAGCGAGCCTCGGGGAGCCAGCTGGAGCCGGCCCTGGTCGACGTCTTCGTGGAGCTGCTTCGTACTCAGCCGGAGCGCGTCCTGCGGGACGGTGACCCGGTCGCATCGCGCCTGTGGGCGGCGAATGCCGCAGTCGCCTGACTCCGGGATGCGCCTCGGTCTCGCGCTCCCGATCCTGCTGTTGAGCGCGGCGAGCACCGCGCTGCTTCAGCCTGCCGACGTCGGCTCCCAGCCGGCAGGGCTCTCCGCGAGCGTCGGGCCGCTGCTGAGCGTCGGGCCGTTCCCGACCGCACCGCCCCTGCCGAGCGTGCCACCGCTGCCGACCGCACCGCTCCTTCCGAGCGTGCCACCGCTGCACAGCGTGGTGCCCAGCGTGCCCGTGTCGGCGCTACCGACCTTCAGCCTCGCCCCGACATTCAGCGTTCTCCCGCTCGCGTCCCCATCCGGGACCGGTCCGTCCTCCGGGTCACTCCAGCCTGCCGCGTCAGCCGGCCCGACGGAGTCGCGGACTTCGCGGAGCCCCGGGCCACGGCGACTCCCGAGGTATTTGGGACCACCCCGGCACCAGGTACCGGTCCGGGGTCCGCGGCACGATCCGGAGCGATGAGCGCTCGGACCACACCGGCCCCGGGAGAGGCGCCATCGGGCGGGATCGGGATCATCGGCCTGCCGGGGCTGGCGATCGGCATTCCGGCGACCTTGGTGCTCGCCATCGTGCTGGCCCAAATCGCCTTCGGAGGCGCCTGGCTGCCGGTCGTGCGGCGTACGCTGGGATCGATCGGGCTGCGGCGGTCGAAACCGCCCGACCCGGAGGTGGACCAACCACTCAGCTGAGGTGCCGATGGACGAGCGAGCGGAGATCGAGAGCTTCATC
>JALYXZ010000132.1 GCA_030946825.1 Chloroflexota bacterium
TGATGGTCAGGTACACCTCGTCGAGCGCGTCTGCGGCGAGGAACGAGGCGTTGAGCGTCGGGCCGCCCTCGAGCAGGACCGATCCCATCCCCCGCGCGGCCAGCGCGGTCAGGATCCAGTCGGGCCGGGGCCGATCAGTGGGGGCCACCAGCAGCTCCGTCCCCTCGGGAAGGGGCGGCGCATCCGGCCCGGCATGCGGGCTCGTGACACCCACGATCAAGATCCGGGCAGCCTGGTGATCGAACCAGGCGGCGTCAAGCGGCACCGGTCGGGCACCGGCCACCAGCACCTCCGTCGGCTGCGGTGGTCGGCCGCGCCGGGCGCGCATGTCGGCGAGCTCGGGCGGCACGCCGGGCCACAGGCCGCTGTCGCGGAGCGTGCCCGCCCCGCTGGCCACGGCGTCGTACGGTATCCGGAGCCAGCGCATGAGCTGGCGATCGGTGCGCGTGCTGAGGCCGGTCGTGGATCCGCGGATCTGCGCCCGGCCGTCGAGCGAGGTGACCATGTTGAGGCCCACCATCGGTCGCCGCGCCGGCGAGGGTGGCAGCCGAAGGGAACCGAAGGCGACTTCGAGCTCCAGGCCGAGAGCCGGCTCCGGCCAGAGACGGTCGACGCGAAGGCTGGTGCTGGCCACGGCTGCATGGTAGTCGCGGCGATCCGCGTCAGCCGCCCGGGGCGCGGTACTCCTCGGTCGACTCGAGGCCGGCGGCGTCGAGCGTCAGCTGCACGCGAGACGGCGTCAGCAGCGCAACCCTGTCGGCGGCCACCATTCGGGGACGGCCACCCGCATCGGGGGTGACGGCAATGCCGTGAAAGATGCCCTCGTCGGTGCCGAGCATCTCGTCGACGCGACCGATGCGATTGCCGCTCTGGTCGACGACGTCCGTGCCGGCCTGCACGTAGCTCCAGGCCACGGGGTCGTCCGGGCCGGGGAGATCCAGCTCGGAAGCCTGCGGCTCCTCGGAAGAGCCGGTGTCGTCGGCCGTATCGCCGGGCGGGGTGGTGCGTGGCTCGGGCGGGCCGCCGGTGGTCGGCCCTGGAGAGTCGATGGGCGGGTAGTTCTCGAAATCGGTCATGCGCTTGCCCACCGCACGAGCGATGCCACGCGGCGCGCCGGCCCGATCAATCGAAGATGCGCTCCAGGTGCCAGGTGCCCCGGATCTCGTCGAGGTAGACGGTGCACAGCAGTCCATCGCGTGTCACGAGCTTGTAGTAGTGACGGGCGACCGGCTCACGCCACCAGTCGTCATCGACCAGCCAGCGGTTGCAGATTCCCACCTCGCCGTGGGTCACGCCGTTCATCCGCAGACGCGTCGGGATGCCGTCCGCATCGGTCTCGACCTGGACCAGCGGATGATCGATGTGCAGCCGGGTCATGACCGACCGATACCGATGAGGCGCCCGCGCCGCTCCGCGAGCGCCGCCGCCGGACGCTCCACTGCCGAGCGCCACAGGCGTCCTGGCCCAAATCGCATCTCGATGCGCTCGAGCGACCAGCGCAGCTCCTCCCAGCGGCTGACCTGCGGATCGAAGGCGGGCAGCTGCCAGGCGGCGGGATTGGCGAGGCGATCGAAGGTGAGCCCCAGGGCGGTAATCCGCACCTCCTCGTGCTGGTCATCGGCGCTCCGCGGATCGGCGGCGCGTGCCCGCGTGGCCTCCTCAAGGCGGCTGAGGAGCAGCCGGGCAATCCACTCCGGCTCGAGGGCGGGCACCGGGAAGCCGACCTCGACGCGCAGCGACTCATTGCTCTCCAGCGACAGCACCACGCTCGCTCGACCCGGGACCAGCGACCGTGCCCGGAGCATCTCGCACAGGCGCCCGCAGGCGTGCCGCAGGATCAGGGCGATCGCGGTCAGTCCCTCCACCGAAGGGTCCAGCGGCTGCCGATGGGTCACCCGCTCCGGGCGGCGCCGGGGGATGAGCGGCCGTGGATCCTCGCCGCGCGCCAGCGCCTGGAGGCGCTCGCCGGCAAGGCCGAACTGGCCACCGACCGCGGAGCGCGGGAGCGTCGCGAGCTGCCCCATGGTGGTCAGCCCAAAGAGCGTGAACCGCTGGCGCATAGTCGAATCGGCCGGAAGCAGGCTGAGCGGCAGCGCCGCTATCGCCTCTCGGCCGCCGCCCGGCGCAAACCGATGGCAGGCGGCCCTGCCGCCCGGCCGTGACGGCCGGGCGATGCGCGCGGCAAGCAGTGCCAGCCAGCGGTTGTCGCCGATCCCGACGCGAACCTCCAGGGGCGCCGCGGCCAAGACCGCGGGTGCCACCTCATCGGCGAGTGCCACATCATCGGCGAGTGCCACCGCGCGCGCCGCGATCCGCCGTTCGTCACCGAATGTCGGCTCCAGGCCGCTCACGTCGACCAGCGCCACCCCGTCTGCAACCGCTTCCGCTCGCGGAGAGAGATCGTCGAGACGGTCAAGGATCGAGTCGAACCGCAACCGATCCGCCGCGACGCCACCGATCCGGAGGGTCGGCCAGATCAGCGCCAGGAGCCGAGCCACCGGAAACAGCCTCAGGCCGAGAGGACTTGGAGCGCTGAGTGCTCCGCGTCGCCGAGCGCCTCGCGAGCGCCGAGCGCCTCACGAGCGTCGAGCACGCCTGGAGCCGGCTCCAGGCGTGCACCTGCCCGAAGCAGCGCGTCGATGCGACGCCCCTCCGTGAACCAGACGTCGAGCTCAGCGCGACCGCCGGGAAGCGCCCAGCGGTGCCGCGTCACGGCGGCCGCCACCCGCGCTCCGACCAGATCCCGACCAACCGCCAGCCAACCGCTCCGCTGCAGCGTGATGCGGATGCCGGCGGCGTACCCGAGAGAGTCGTGGAGAGCGGGATCCGCGACGGCCAGGGCGAGGCTGCCGCTGCGGGCCAGCAGTTGAGGAAGCCGGGCAAGAGCACGGGGAGCGGTGCGCGCACCGTGCAGGTCGAGGACGAAGGCGTCCAGCAGACGGCTCCGCGTCAACCAGGCGGCGAGCTCCATCGCCTCGGCGGCATCCCAGGGTCGCAGGACGAGGAGCCATTGCAGGTCGATCCCCAGCGCGGCGGCGGTGGCCGGGTCGAAACTTCCCTCCAGGTCAACGTAGGCAACCAGCCCTCCAGTCGCCTGGCATGCCGCCAGCGAGCGCAGCGCGAGGGTCGTGGCGCCGACCCCGATGGGACCCTGCAGGCAGGCGAGAGCGCCGCGCGGCCAACCGCCGGTTCGCAGCGCCGCATCGAGGCGAGGCTCGCCGGTCGGGATGGGCGCAGCCACCGGACGCGCCGGCATCGGTCCGACCCCTTGGCGCACACGATCTCGCAACTCCTCGAGGAGCTCGGGAAGAGGACGCACGATCGAATGGCGCCGCATCACCCGGGGAGTATATTCGAACAGATGTTCGAAATACAACCTCGGTCAGTCGCGCCCGCTTCGTCAAGGGCCGTCGGCAGGACGGTTGATATACTGCCCCCTCGCGTCTGGCGTGGGGATGTAGCTCAGCTGGGAGAGCACCGCGTTCGCATCGCGGGGGTCAGGGGTTCGAGTCCCCTCATCTCCACCACTTCATGGGCAAGCAGACCTATCTCGACGCGCGGGAGCGCCTGCGACCGGGAATCCCGACCACCGTGGTCCTTTCCGAGCTCGTGCCGCGGCATATCTGGGAATATCCCCTCCACAACCAGACCGCCCTGCGACTGAAGCTGCGCCTTTTCTTCCGCCCCAACACGGTCGTGGTGGACGTGCCGTACAAGATCCCCGACAACGGCCGCCGGTCGTCGCGGACCGATCGCCGCGGCGGTTGAGAGCCATCGGCCTCGTGCCTTCCGCTTCAGCCTAGGCCGGTTCCGCGG
>JALYXZ010000142.1 GCA_030946825.1 Chloroflexota bacterium
TGTCGGCGGTCGAGATCATGACCACCGGCAGCATCGACGCGCGCCTGATGGGGACCCTCTGGGCGGTGGTCAGCCGCCGACGGAGCGTGATGCTCTCCTCCGAGGCACCGATGGCCGGCAAGACGACTACCCTCTCCGCCCTCGTCGACTTCCTTCCGGCCGGGACCGTGGGAGTCTTCCTGCGCGGCTGGGCGCAGGACTACGGCTGGCTTGACGAGGTCGGCCCGGAACGCGGGTACATGCTCATCAACGAGATGAGCGATCACCTGCCGATCTACGTCTGGGGCCGCAACGCGCGGGCCGCGTTGGCGCTTGCCGGGCGCGGCTACGGGTTGGGCGCCACCATGCACGCGGATTCGCTCCCCGAGGCGATCGAGTGCCTGGGAGGCGAGCTGCGCGCCAGCGACGCGGACCTCTCCGGCCTGACCATCTACCTGCAGTTCTCCGCCTACCGGACGCCGGCGGGCATGTACCGCCGCTGCGAGGAGGCCTGGCACCTGCGCCTCGATGCCCACGGTAGCCTCGCGCCCGTGCGGCTGGCCGCCATCGCGGGCGGCCGGTCGCCAAAGATGACCGGGGCGCAGCGACTGCCCGCCCCGCCACTGCTGGCCAGCGACGGCGGCCGCCGGCGCCAGCCGCTCATCCACGAGCCGGCGTCGTACGCGGCGCTCGCCGGCAGCCTGGGCCTGGCGCCAGAAGAGCTGGAGGCGGAGCTTGGTGAGCGAGCCGCGTTCCTCGCCGCGCTCGAGATGCGTGGCATCTGCGACCCCGCGTCGGTCGCCCATGCGCTCACGGGGTACCCTGAGCTCCCCGACGACCTCCCCGACCAGCCTCGCGAAGGAGCCAGCGCATGAACCCTCCGTCGATCACGACCCTCGGTCAGCTGCGGGGCGCGGGCCATCGGTCGCGCAGCGTCAAGGAGGAGATGCGGGCCAACCTGCTGGAGCGGATCCGCGACGGCGTGCCGCTCCTTCCGGGGATCCTCGGCTACGACGACTCCGTGCTGCCCCAGATCGAGAACGCGATCCTGGCCGGGCAGGACCTGATCCTGCTCGGGGAGCGGGGTCAGGCAAAGAGCCGCATCGCGCGCGCGCTGGTCGGCCTGCTTGACGAGTGGATGCCCGCCGTCGCCGGGGCGGAGCTGAACGATGACCCGCTGCGCCCCATCTCTCCGTATGCGCGGGCCCTGGTGGCGGAGCGCGGCGACGACACCCCGATCGCCTGGATCCACCGCGACGAGCGCTACAGCGAGAAGCTGGCGACGCCGGACATCTCGATCGCCGACCTGATAGGCGAGGTCGACCCGGTGAAGGTGGCGGAGGGACGCTACCTTTCGGATGAGCTGACGATCCACTACGGGATGCTGCCGCGCACGAACAGGGGCATCTTTGCCCTCAACGAGCTTCCGGATCTCGCCGAGCGCATCCAGGTCGGCCTGTTGAACGTGATGGAAGAGCGGGACGTGCAGATCCGCGGCTATCGCGTCCGCCTGGACCTCGATGTCTTCGTGGTGGCCAGCGCCAACCCGGAGGATTACACCAGCCGCGGTCGGATCATCACCCCGCTGAAGGACCGATTCGGAGCGCAGGTGCGGACGCACTACCCCGAGGACACCGCCACGGAGATCGCGATCGCCAACGCGGAGGGCCGCGCCTTCGGGGATGATGCCTCCCGATCGGTGAACGTCTACCTGCCGCCGTTCATGAGCGAGATCGTCGCCGAGCTTTCCCAGCTTGCCCGGCGCTCTTCGGAGGTCAGCCAGCGCTCCGGCGTGAGCGTCCGGGTCACGATCGCGAACCACGAGACCCTGCTGGCCACGGCGCTCAAACGCGCCGTGCGGCTGGGCGAAACGACGGCCGCGCCCCGCATCAGCGATCTGCCCGCACTGGTCGCCTCGACCGCGGGCAAGATCGAGCTCGAGACCCTCGGCGACGAGACGCGCGAGGACCGGGTCATCGACAAGCTCGTGCAGCGGGCGGTGGTCAATGTCTTCAATCGCCACTTCTCGCTCGCCGAGCTCATGCCGCTGCTCGAGCGCTTCGACACCGGCAGCGCCGCCGACGTGGGGGAGCTGGTTCCGTCTGCCCGTCACGAGCAGCTGGTCGGCGAGATCCCCGAGCTGCGGCGCGCCATCGGCCGCCTGGAAGTCGGCGAATCGCCGGCGGGCGTGGCCAGCGCGGTGGAATTCATCCTCGAGGGCCTGCACCTGAACCGGCGGCTCAACAAGGAACGGCGCGCCGGCGCGATCCGCTACGCGCGGTAGCCGCGCTATGTAGCCCGCAGGGTTGCACGCAGAGCCGCGGCGTTCCGCCTCAGCGCCACCCCGCGGCTAGCGAACCCGACGAACGGCGTCGAGAATCGCCGCCGTTGCGGCATCGGCGTCGCGCTCGGTCGTGGACCAGTTGGAGACCGAGATCCGCATCGCCGCCACTCCCTCCCAGGTCGTGCCGGACAGCCAGATGACTCCATCGTCCTGCACGCGGCTGATGACGCTCCGCGTCAGCGTGTCGCTGGCCGCCGCGCCGCCTTGCGCCTCGAAGCGCAGGAGAACCTGGTTCAGGACCACGTCATTCAGTACGCGGACCCCCGGCTCCTCCGCCACGCCGGCAGCGATCCGGCGCGCGAGAGCGCAGCAGCGCTCGACGAGCTGCTGCACCCCGTCCCGTCCCAGGGTGCGGAGCGCCGCATAGATCGGGAAGCCCCGTGCCCGGCGTGAGAACTCGGGCACCCAGTGCACCTCGTCGCGCTGCTGTCGCGCCGTGTACTCGAGGTACGGGGCGTGCGGCGGAGACATGGCATTCGCGTGGTCCTCGGCGCGGGCGACAAAGGCGATCCCCGAGTCGTACGGCACGTTCAGCCACTTGTGCGCATCGGTCGCCCACGAGTCGGCGAGCTCGACCCCTTCAAGCAGGTGCCCAAGGGATGGCACCGCGCGTGCCCACAGGCCGAACGCGCCGTCGACGTGAAGCCAGGCACCGGGACGCTCGCGCACCACCGCGATGGCGTCGGCGATCGGATCGAATGCACCCGAATTCACATCGCCCGCCTGCAGGCAGACGATGGCCGGTGCACCCGGCGGGACCGCGGACATGCCCGCCCGCAGGGCCTCGATGCGGATCCGCCCCTGGTCATCGGTATCCAGGCTGCGGACCCGATCCCGGCCGAGCCCGAGGTATTGCAGCGCGGCGAGCGTCGTCGCGTGCGCGTGGGCGCTGACGAGCACGTGAATCTCCGGGGCGCCGAACAGGCCCTGCGCTTCCACGTCCCAGCCGGCGCCGCGCAGTACCGCGCTGCGCGCCGCGGCGAGGCAGGTGAAATGCGCCATCTGGCAGCCGGTGGTCAGGCCAAAGCTGGTCGCCTCTGGCAGGCCGAACAGCTCGATCAGCCAACGTCCGACAATCTCCTCGACGACCGATGCCGCCGGCCCGGCGACGTACAGCCCCGCGTTCTGGTCCCAGGCCGATGTCAGCCAGTCCGCGGCCAGCGCGGCCGGCAACGAGCCTCCGATCACGAAGCCGAAGAAGCGTGGCCCGGCGCTGCCCACGATCCCGCCCTCGGCGTCCGCTGCCAGGCGGTTGATCACCTCCAGCGACGATGCTCCCGATTCGGGAAGCGGGCCGCCCAGGGAGGCGCGCAGCGCATCGACGGTCAGCGATCCCGGAACCGGCCGCCTGGCGCGCGATCCGAGAAAGTCGGCCGCGAGCTCGGCGGTGCGCAACAGCAGTTCCCGAGTGTCGCCAGCGGCCGGGTCGGTGGTGGTCGGCGATTCTGTGGTCACGGTCTGCATCTCTCCTCGGAACGGTGTGCGACACGCGGAGTATCCGGCATCGGCCGCCGTAGCCGTGCTGTTCGCGGTGGGCCTCGGACGCTCCGGCGCCCGCCGTGGACGCGGCCGCATCGGTCTGGCAGTCTTACCGCCGATGACGCTGTACCGCTACTCGCGCTGGGATGGGCTGCAGCATCTGCCGGCCCTCGACGCCGACGACGTCCTCGAGGCGCTCAGTGACGACATTCTGGCCGAGGGGGACATCCGTCGGGCACTCCAGCGGCTCATGCAGCGGGGCATGCGCGGAACACGCGGCGGCGACATCCCCGGGCTGCGCCGCGTCCTGGAGCAGCTTCGCGAACGGCGCAAGGCCGAGCTGCAGCGATCCAACCTGGGCGGTGTGCTCGACCGCATCGCTGAAAGGCTGGAGCAGATCGTCGAACAGGAGCGCGCCGGGATCGAGCGACGCGTGAAGGAAGCCGAGCAACGGAGCCTGGATGCGGCACCCGGCACCGACCAGGATGGGACGCGCACTGCCGAGCAGGTGCTGCGGCGAACCGCGCAGCAGCGCCGCGACCGTCTCGATGCACTGCCGCCCGACGTGGCCGGCAGGCTCCACGGGCTGGCCGACTACGAGTTCATGGATGCCGGTGCGCGCGAGGCATTCGACGCCCTCACCGATGAGCTGCGCGGGCAGGTGCTCGAGAACTACTTCGAGGGGTTGAAGCGCGGCGTGCAGCAGACCACGCCACAGGACCTCGACCGCGTCCGTCAGATGGTCCGCGACCTGAATGCGCTGCTCGAGAAGCACGCGACCGGAGCCGACACGACCGAGGATTTCGCGAAGTTCATGGGCACGCACGGCAGCTTCTTCCCGCCGGGCATCGAGAACGTCGACCAGCTCATCGACCACATGCATCGGCAGGCATCGCGGATGGCCTCGCTGCTGAACAGCATGAGTCCCCAGAAGCGCCAGGAGCTGCAGCAGATGATGGATGACCTGCTGCGCGACGACCGGCTGCAATGGGACATGGCACGCCTGGCCGGCAACCTCCAGGCGCTGCGGCCGGACTCCGCCTTCGGCGAGCCGTACGCCTTCGATGGCGATCAGCCGATGGGCCTCCCCGATGCGCTGGCCGCGGTCGACCGCCAGCAGCGGTTCGACACGATGGAGGAGCAGCTGCTTGGTGCACGCGACCCCGATGCGCTCGACCGTATCGACGCCGATGCCCTGCGCGAGCTGGCCGGCGACGACGCGGAGGAGGACCTGCTGCAGCTTCGAGAGCTGACCCGTCAGCTGGAGGAGGCTGGATACCTCGAGCGCGACGGCGGTCGGCTGGAGCTCACCCCTCGCGCCGCGCGGCGGCTCGGGATGCGGGCCCTGATGGATATCTTCAGCCGCCTCCGCCGCGAGTCACTCGGCGGCCATCCGCTGCCGCGTGCAGGGAGCGGAGGCGAGCTGACCGACGACACCAAGCCGTTCTCCTTTGGCGACACCTTCGCGGTGGACGTCAACCGCACGCTGTTCAATGCCATGTCGCGCTCCGGTCCGGGCACTCCGGTCGAGATCCATCCCGCCGACTTCGAGATCCATCGGTCGGAGGAGAGCACGGTCAGCTCAACGGTGCTGCTGCTCGACATGAGCCGCAGCATGCTGCTCCGCGGATGCTCGACCGCCGCGAAGCGGGTGGCGATGGCGCTCCACACGCTGATCCACACCAAGTACCCCAGGGACCGGCTCTACGTCGTGGGCTTCGCCTACTATGCCCGCCAGATCCGCCCGGAGGCGATCGCCAGCCTGTCACCGTACGAGTTCGAATACGGGACCAACCTCCAGCACGCGCTGATCATCGCCAGGCAGCTGCTCGGCCGGCGTCACGGCGGCAACAAGGAGATCGTGGTCATCACCGATGGTGAGCCGACGGCGCACATCGCAAATGGCCAGGTGGAGTTCGCGTATCCCCCGACGATTCGGACCATGCAGTCGACCCTGCGGGAGGTTGGCCGCGCAACGCGGGAGGGAATCGTGATCAACACCTTCATGCTCGAGCGATCGCGCTACCTCTCTGAGTTCGTCGACCTGATGAGCCGCATCAACCGGGGACGGGCCTTCTACGTCGAGCCGGAGCG
>JALYXZ010000147.1 GCA_030946825.1 Chloroflexota bacterium
TCCGGTGTGTCGAGCCGAACCCCCGCGAGAGGATCGTCGAGCGGCTCGGGCAGCGCATCGGTGCCGAGCAGCTCCGCGTAGTGGGACAGGAACGAACGGAAGAAATCGAGCAGGCGCTCACCCTCCAGCGGACGTGGGTAGCTCTGCTCGCGGATCACCTTCGCCGGCGATCCGGCGGCCAGCGCCCCGTCCGGCAGATCGCTGGTCACCAGTGAGTTGACGCCGACCACCACGTTGCGCCCGATGCGGACACCGGGATTGACGATCGCTCCAGGGAGCCAGCTGAAGTCGCCGATCTCGACGCCGTCGAACGCCACCGGGAAACCGTCGAGCCGCGAAGGGTAGGCTCCATGGGTGTAGATGCTGGTGCGGGTGCCGAGTCCGACCTCGTGACCGATCACCACAGGCCGCGCGGTGTTCACCAGGCTGTCGACCCCAAGGTGGAGGTAATGGCCGGCCACCAGGCTCGATGAGCGCTCGAATGCAGAGCCACCGCCGACTTTCGCCTGGGGCAGCATCCACAACTCCTGGCCGATCTCCACGCGACGCCCGGAGATCTCCGCCTGCTCACCGACGGTCCCGTGTGCGCCGATATGCAGCTCGTCGAGGACCCGCAGGCTGACGTTGCGCTGGACCCGAACCGCCTCGTCGAGACGAATCTCCCCGCCCTCGATGCGAACCTGCCTGCCGATCCTGACCCCGGGGCCGAGCACCAGGCGGCCGACCTTGATCCGCACGCCGCCCGGCGTTCGGAAATCGTCGTCGCCCGAATCGCCGATTCTGCAGCCCGGGCCGATCTGCACCTCGTCCGCCTCGATCAGCACGTCGCTGCCGAAGTGGCAGTCGGAGGCCACGTCGGCGGTGGCCGCGCGGATCGGGGAGGGGGGCATGGACTACATGATACTGAGGCGAATCACCTCGAACGCCTCGGCCGCCGGCTGGTTCATCTGCAGCCCGCGGACGGCCGCCAGCGACCGCAGGAACTCCTCGCGGAGGTACGGGCGCGCCGCCTGGGACCGATAGGCGCGGGCGTGCTCCACCTTGCGCGCCAGGTGCCGTTCCTCGAGACGAACGTAGCACGCGCCCTCGAACGCCAGGCCCATGTTCATCGGCATCTCGTACCCGAGCAGGGTGCTGTGCTTGAAGGCGCGCAGCGCCTCGCGAGCCACGACGCCGTGATCCTGGTGGATGTCGGACCGCGCGGGAACGAAGACGATCGCCGGTTCGACCTCGGCTCGCAGCGCGACGAGGTGCTCGAGGATCTCCTGTCGATGCGCCGGGAAGTGGCGAACCGGGAAGTCGAAGAGCCGGAAGCGATCCTCGGGGATGCCCAGGATCGCGATCGCGTCGCGCACCTCGCGCTTCAGGACATCGCGGTCAAAGCCCGACGGCACCGACGTTTCGGCGGAGGAGAAGGCGGCCAGATGGACGTCCATGCCGGCCTCGCGCATGCGCAGAATCGTCCCCGCGCAGCCGAACTCGTCGTCGGTGTGCGCCGCCACCACGAGCGCGCGCTGCCCGGACTCGAACATCGGTCGATCGCCTCCTGAGCGGCGAGTATATGGGCAGCCGCCGGCCCGTCATCCGGGCTAAGGTGCGCACTGATGCGACGCCTCGGCCATGGCCTCATCTCGGATTCTCTTGTCTACGGCCTGGGAGGCATGGCGAGCCAGGCGCTCACCATCGTGCTGGTACCGATCTATGCGCGCCAGCTCGGCGTGGCGAACTACGGCACCGTGGCCATCGTCAACACCACCCTCACCCTGGGCAGCATGATCGTCTCGCTCGCGCTGCCGCAGGCCTTCTTCCGCTCGTATCTCAACGAGGCCCAGGACGACCGCGAGCGAGCGGGCGTGCTGTTCGTCTCTCTCAGCCTGCGCCTGATCGTGTCGGCGCTCGGCCTGCTCCTCTTCTGGCTGGCGGCGATTCCGATTGCCAGCGGGCTGTTCGGGGGTCCGGCCGAACTGACGGTGGTCGCGCTGATCGGGCCGGTCATCTTCTTCGACACGATCAGCATGGCACCGCTCTCCTATCTGCGCGCCGAGCGCCGTCCGCGACCGTACGTTGCCCTGGCGTTCCTGCGCGCGGTGCTCGGCAGCGCCCTGATCATCATCGGCGTCGTCGTGCTCCACCAGGGCGTCCTGGGCGTGGTGGCGGGATCCGCGGTCGCCGCGTTCGTGGCCGCCGCCGCCGGAGTCGCGCTGCTGGCCCGGGAACGCCGCCTGCGCTTCACCTGGGACCCGCGGCTCGTGTCCCACATGCTGGCGTTCAGCCTGCCACTCGTGCCGGCAGCGGTCGCCGGCTGGGGTCTGACCCTGTCGGACCGCTACCTGCTGCAGGCCATGACCGACCGAACATCGGTGGGCATCTACTCGGCCGGCTACACGGTCGGGCTGGTGATCAACGCCCTTGCCATCCAGCCATTCGCCCTCGCCTGGGGAGCGACCTACTGGGAGCTGGCGCGGCGCCCCGAGGCGAGGCAGATCTTCGCCCGGGTGCTCACCTGGTTCACCGTCGTCAGCGCCCTGGTGGCGCTGACCCTGTCGGCCGCCGGCACCGATGCGATCCGCGAGCTTCTGGGGACCTCTTTCAGCCCCGGCCGCTTCGTCGTCCCGTTCAGCGCCTTCGCCTACGTGCTGTCCGGCATCTACACCATCTCGGCGGTCGGCCTGAACCTGAAGTCCCAGACGCGCTGGCTGCCACTCACCCTCGGCGTGGCGGCCATAGGCAACGTGGCGCTCAACCTGTTCCTGATCCCCGCCTTCGGCCTGATGGGCGCGGCGTACTCGACGCTGGTGAGCTACCTGGCGCTTGCCGTCCTCAGCGGGCTGATGTCGCAGCGCTACTACCCGATCCGGTGGCAGCTGTGGCGCGTGGCGACGGCGCTGGGGCTCGCCTTCGCCCTGGCGGAGGCATCGCTGCTCGGCCCCGACCAGCTGTGGTGGCGTCTGCTGACAATCCTCGCCTACCCACCGCTGGTGGTGCTGCTGCGAATCGTGCGCCCCGCCGAGCTGCGCTCGCTCCTGGGCGGCCTGCGGGCCGCGCGGCGCTGAGCGACCCCTTCAGGGTCGAGAGCGGCCGCCGGTCCGGCTTCCCGGCAGCTCCCCGGTCACCGATCGGTAGGCGGCCACCAGGGCGGTCTCCGCGGTTCCCCAGTTGTAGCGCTCCTCGGCCGCCCGGCGCGCACGCGCACCAATGGCCATCGGCCCGCCCGGCGCCGACAGGATGGTTCGCACCCCGGCCGCGATCTCCGATGGCCGCCGCGTGTCGACATTGACCCCGAGCCCATTCGCCTCCACCACCTCCTGCATCTGCGGGAGCCGGGTGGCAACCACGGGAAGTCCCGCGGCGAGGTACTGGAACAGCTTGTTCGGCAGCGAGTAGCGACTGTTGAGCGAATCGGGGATGACCGAGACGACGCCGATGGTCGCGGAGGCCGCTAAATCGACCACCTGCTCCGGCGGCACCCGATCCAGCACGTGGACCCGGCCGGCCAGGCCCAGCTCCCCGACCAGGCCGGCGACCCACGAGGTGTCACGATCGCGGCCGAGCAGCACCAGGTGCACGTTCGGCAGCTCGGCGAGCGCGGACAGCAGCTGCGCAATGCCGCGCTCAGCGTGGATCGTGCCCAGGTGCAGCAGCAGCGGAGCATCGGCCGGAATCTGCGCGCCGCCGGGAAGCGATCGGAGGTCACGGCGGCGGAGGGGCTGCAGCTCGGGATAGTTGGGTACCAGGTGCACTTCGTCGAGCCGATACCGCCGCGCGAGGTTTCGCGCGATGGGCGGGCTGACGGTCAGCACCGCGGCGGCGCGCGGCACCAGCAGTGACTCGATGGGACGGTAATACGCGCGGAAGGCCGCCGAGTAGAGCGGGCCTCGACCTCGCGGCGGCTGGCCGAGCCACAGCTCGTGGGCGTCGTACACGAACGGGATTCGCAACCGCCGAGCGGCGGCGCCGATCGGTTCCAGCGTATCGGTGTCGTTGGCGTGCAGGATCTGCGGGCGCGTGGCGAGGACCGCGGCCAGCAGGCGGTTGCGGTAGGCGACGAAACGCGCAATCGGGACGCGGCGCAGCGGCCGCTCGACGCGCAGCACCGAGTAGCCGTCGCGCTCCTCGGCGTCCGGGAGCCCGGGCGCCGCGTCAGCCACCACGGTCACCCGGTAGCCTGCAGCGGTCAGGCTCCGCGCCTCCTTCTCGACCCGCGAGTCGTGGGTGAACGGGTTGCGGAGCAGCATGGTCAAACGCATGAACGGCAGCTCGTCCTGGCGGCGGCCCCGGAACACCCGATCCGTTACGCTCCGGCGATGGCGACGCCCCGAAACTCTAGCGAACGCTGGCTCGTCGGGGGAGTTCCACGCCGTCTGACGGCAGGGGGCAGTCTGCGGGCGGCGCACGTCTTCGCGGCGCTCTCCGAGCGCACGGACGCCGCGCAGATCGCCGCCTTCGGGCGCAGAGGTATGCCCCTCCTGGCGGCCGCGATCGCCACTCGCTCCAGAGGCTGGCGCCGTTCGCTGAGCGTGGCCTCGACCCAGCTGGTGCCGCCCGCCGGCCTCTCGCTGTTCCGCGGGCCGGTCCATCCACGAGTCCTCGATCTCCACGATCACCCCGGCCGCCAGGCGCTGGCCTTCGGCCTGCCGATCGACCCGGAGCACTCGCGCGCACTCGATAAGCTCGTCGCCCGGAACGTTGACCGATTCGCCAGGATCGTCGTCCCGTCGGCGTCGTTCGGCGCCCTGTGCGCGATCGATCCGGACCGCAGCCTGGTGATAACCAACGGCACCGACACCGAGCGCGTCCGACCCGGCCCGGAAGGTGGCCGTCCGGACGTGGCGATGCTGTCCGGCGCCGCCGCGGGACGCGGAATCGAGCAGCTGGTCGAGGCCATGACCCGGGTCCGCGCGCGCTTCGGCGACGCCCGATTGCGGCTGGCACTGTCGGGTACCAGCCGCCATTCCTCGGCCTACCTGCGTGATATCAAGAGCAAGCTGGCGCGGCCTTGGCTCTCGATCGAGGCCGTGCCGTACGCGCGGATCGGGAGCTTCATGGCCGGCGCGGCAGTGCTCGTCATCCCCCACCCGCCGAACGAGTACATGGACGTCGCGACGCCGGTGAAGCTGTTCGACTCGATGGCCGCCGGCCGAGCGGTGGTGGTCACCCCGCGCCGGGAGACTGCAGCGATCGTGTCCGCGTGCGAGGCCGGCATCGTGGCCGGCTCCGACCACGTCGATGATCTGGCTGCCGCAATCGAGCGGCTGCTGGCCGATGACGACCTGCGTCAACGCCTGGGCGAGAACGGGAGACGGTGCGCGGTCGCCCGCTATGACTGGAAGGTGCTCTCCGCGCGGCTTGCCGACGAGGTGCTCGGGCACCCGGAGAGAGATCGCAGCTGGTGAAGAACCAAGCCGCGACACGCACGTCGCGGCTTCGCTGTTTGGGCCCACCGGGTCGGTGCCGTCACCCCCCAAGACTGACGGCACCGGCGACCGGCGCGGCCCGCGGCCGGGGCGACCCCCATCGCCCGACGCGGCGGGAGAAAGGCTAGAAGGCTTCGAGGTAGCGGTCCACCTCCCAGTTGCTGACCTGCATGCGGTATTCGTCCCATTCGGCGGTCTTGGCCTCTACGAACCGCTCAAAGAGGTGCTCCCCCAGCGCGCCGGAGATGACCGGGTCGGCGCACAGCTCGTCCAGCGCTTCGCGCAGGGTGCCGGGCAGCTGCCGGATGCGGCGGCTCTCGAGCTGCGCCGCATCGAAGTGGTAGAGGTTCTCCTCCACCGGCTCGGGCGGCTCGAGCTTGCGCTCGATGCCATCCAGCCCGGCGGCCAGCATGGCCGCGAACGCCAGGTACGGGTTGGAGGACGGATCGGGACAGCGCAGCTCGATGCGGACCGAGTTCATCTGTCCCTTGCTGATCTGCGGGATGCGGATCAGGGCCGATCGGTTGATGCGTGCCCAGCCGATGTAGACCGGCGCCTCGAATCCGGGCACCAGCCGCTTGTACGAGTTCACCAGCGGCGCCAGCACGGCGATCATGCCGCGTGCGTGCTCCAGGATCCCGGCGATGTAGTGGCGTGCCGTCTCGGACAGCCCGTAGGGATCGGCGGCATCGGCAAACGCGTTCACCTGCTTCTCGACGTCCCACAGGCTCTGGTGGGTGTGCATCCCGGAGCCGTTGATGCCGTAGAAGGGCTTGGGCATGAAGGTGGCATACAGGCCGTGGCGCTGCGCCACTGCCTTGAGGGTCGTCTTGAAGGTCACCGCGTTGTCGGCGGTGCGGAGCGCGTCGGCGTACTCGAAGTCGATCTCGTGCTGGCCGCTGGCGACCTCGTGGTGGGCGGTCTCGACCTTGATCCCGAACGCCTCGAGGTCGTTCATCATCTCCTTGCGGACGTTGGTGCCGAGGTCCTCGGAGAGGTCGAAGTAGGCGGCGGCGTCGTGCGGCAGCGCCTCCACGGTGCCGTTCTGGCGCCGCAGCAGGAAGAATTCCAGCTCCGGCCCGGTGTTCAGCACGAAACCCAGGTCACGGGCGCGGGACAGCTGACCTCGGAGGACCTGGCGCGGGTCGCCCGGGAAGGGATCGCCGTTCGGCGTGAAGATGTCGCAGATGACCCGGGCGCTGCCGGTCTCGAGCTTCTTTCCGTCGGCGTCGAGGCCCGGCTCCCAGGGGACAGCGGCGAAGGTCGAGAGGTCGGGAACGAGGAACATGTCGGACTCCGCGATGCGCGCGAAGCCCTCGATGCTGCTGCCGTCGAACCACTTCCCGTGCTCGACCGCCTCGGTGAGCTGGTGCATCGGCACCTGGACCGATTTGACCGCGCCGACGATGTCGGTGAACTGGAGGCTGACGAAGCGGAGGTTCTCGTCCTCCGCGAGCTTGAGCGCGGCCTTGAGGTCTGCCTTGGACATGTTGACTCCTGCGTTGGGTTCCGACGGCGTCCGCAACGGTAGCGCCACAGCCTGCCGGCTGGGGATCGGCGGCCGGGCGACGGGGCAAGCTATTGTTGTGCGAACTGCACAAGTCAGCGCGGCTGGCCGCGCCGGGCCTCGCGGAGCAGGCGCAACGCATCCTCCGGGCGGCGCGGGTC
>JALYXZ010000153.1 GCA_030946825.1 Chloroflexota bacterium
GCGTCCTCCACAACTTCGACGACAGACCGGACGACGGCACCCCGCCGGCCCTGCAGTCGATAGCGATACCGCGACCCCGACGGAGCATCTCCGGACAGAAAGGCGCGGAGCGGGCCTGAGTCGTACCACTCGACCTGCTCCAGGTGCTGGAACGCGTCGTCGATCGGCACCCACTCAGCCGAGAGGATCAGACCGTCCGGGTCCGCCGGAGCGACGTCGCCCTCGGTGTTGCAGGCATAGGTGACCGCTCGCCACGTGCCGGCGAGATCCTCCAGACTGGCCTCGATCTCGACCGCAAACGCCGGCGACGGTGCTCCTGTGATTCCCAGCCCCGTCTCCTCGCGGATCTCCCGCCGCAGGGCGCCCTCGAGCGTCTCATCGCGCTCGACCTGGCCGCCGGGCAGCATCCAGGTCGGAGCCGCGTCGCCGGCTGCCTGCTCCTGCACGAGCAGGATCGTCCCTTCGCGCCGAATGAGCGCCGAGACGGTGTGCGGAATGCCGTCCGCCGGAGTTGCCTCAGTCGACATCGGCGAGTGGCCGCTGGCGGTCGGTGAAGCCGGCGTCCGCGGCTGCCACCAACTCGATTCGGTTGCCGAAGGGATCGGCGGCGTAGAAGCGGCTGACACCGATGTCGACCTCGTCGGCGACGACTTGGATCCCGGCCGCCGTCAACCGATCGGAGAGGGCCGCCAGGTCAGCAACCAGGAGCGCCGGGTGCCCCTTGCGTGCTGGGCGAAACTCCCCTTCCACGCCGAGATGGACATGCACCCCGGGACCGGCGAACCAGCACCCGCCGCGATCGGCCAGCGGCGCGGGCTTCTGAACCTCGCGCAGGCCGAGCAGGCGGCCGTAGAACTCGCGCGCCTGCGGTTCGCCTCCCGGCGGCATGGCCAGCTGCACGTGATCCAGGCCGATCACCTGCGACTCGGGCCGGGAGGGCGGCGGTTCTGCCATGCCATGATTGTCCCATCGCCGACATCCGCAGGGGTCGAGACTCCCGAACGGGAGGAGCATGGACGGCAACGGCAGTTACGAGCGACTCGTTCTCGCATCCGTCACCGATCCACAGCGACCCATGAATGACGACCTAATCGCTCCCTTCCCCGCCGGATCGGTGATCCTGATCAGCGGGATCATGGGTGCCGGCAAGTCGACCGTCGCCCAGCTGCTGGCGGAGCGCCTTCCGAGATCTGCGCACATCCGTGGCGATGCCTTCCGACGCCTGATCGTCAGCGGCCGATCCGAGATGGTGCCTTCGGCCGACGCGGAGGCGATCGCCCAGCTTCAGCTCCGCTACCGCCTGGCCGCCATGGTCGCCGACGGCTACGCCGAGGCCGGATTTACCGCGGTCTACCAGGACATCGTGCTAGGCGACGACCTCGTGCAGGCATCGGCGCGCATCCGTACGCGGCCGCTGTTCATCGTGGTCCTCGCACCATCGGCCGACGCGGCGCTGCGTCGTTCCGAAAGGCGCGACAAGCCGAGCGGGTACGGCGACTGGACGCTAGAGGAGCTCGACGCGATGCTGCGCCGAACGCCCCGCATCGGTCTCTGGATTGATACCTCCGAGCAGAGCGCGCAGGAAACGGTTGAGGAGATCTGGCGGTCGGCGCGGCCCGTCTAGATCCATCCCGATGAGCGACATCCGTGCCGTCTGCTTCGACCTGGATGACACTTTGCGTGACCCTCAAGGTCGGCGAGCTCATGGACATGTCGCTTCGGCTTGAGCAGTGGTAGCCGCGCACCAACTGCCGCCCCGGTGATGGCTTCGTGCGCTCGCGATGGAGACCAGCCGCGGGAGTGAGCGCTATTCGGTGCCGCACTTCGTGGAGATTGCCGCCGGGGCGCTCCTCCTCTTTCGTCATCCCGTCCTTGACCCAGGCGGCCGCCTCGTAGAAGCGTCGCGCTCGCCGGTTCTCGCGCAGGACCCAGAGCGTGGCCTCGGTGAAGCCGGTTGCTCGCAGATCGTTCAGCGTCACCTCATGGAGCCGCGCGACCGATGCCACGGCCCAATGCCTCAGGGGCCAGGTAGATGGCCTCCAGCTCGCCCGCCGACGGAGTCGCATCGGGATCGCGGCTCGGCCCGGTAACGGCCATTCCAATGACGGTCTCATCCGCGAGCGCTACGAACATGTGATGCGGGTCGTTCGCATCGATCAGCACAGCCCGCATGCGCTTTGCGCGGGCCGTCCGCCCGTCCACGACGGGCTGGATCACGTCGTCGGGCAGCAGGTTCCTGTAAGCGGCTTGCCAGGAGCGGGCGTGCACGTCCGCCATCGCAGAGGCGTCGCCGGGCACGGCTGGCCGGATGCTGATGGCCCCAATCGCCTCCGAGCTCCACTGGTGGTTTGCGTCACTCATCGCCGCTCATCGCGACCGGATGCGAGCAGCCGCTCCAAGATCTGGGTAGTCGGTCACCGTCCACGGCGCGCAGGCGGCGGGCGAAGCTCGCGGCGTCGGCGGCCAGGTCGCCGTCGGGTACGATAGCCCGGGTGGAGACGGGATTGACCATGACTCGAATGCCCGGATCGACCGATCATCGCCCGCGATTGAGCGTGTCGTTTCGGTCGAGTTTGCGCTGTTCGGCCTCTGGTCAATGCCATATCCACTTTTATGCTCTCTTTGAGCATGAATGTGCGCTCGTAGCTCAGCGGATAGAGCATCTGACTTCGGATCAGAAGGTCGGGGGTTCGAATCCCTCCGGGCGCGCCACAACTCTCACCCTGACCGCGCCGCATGCTCTCCTCGCCGTGGCACCGCCGCACGTGGAGCCCCATCGGCTCCCGACCGGTCGCCGCCAGCGCTGAATGGAGGTCCGTCCGGGGCCGCCGGCTCTACGGCCGATCGCCCTCCTCGGGGCGGGCACCGCCGGTCAGGATAGCGATTCCGACCAGTCCGGCCGCGACGATCCCGAAGTAGCCGGCGATCACCAGCACGAGCACGTGCATCTGACTCCCTCCCGCGATTGGAGCGCAACCATGGGCGGAGTCATGACGCTCTGCCATGGGACGGAAGTCCCGATCCATCCCGCCCGGCGGGGGCGGCCGATTGACGCTCAGCCGCCGCTCGGGGACGGCGCCCCAGTGGGGAAGAATTCAGAGAGCGTGTTGGCCTTGCACGCCTGTCCCAGGCAGGGCACGCCGAGCAGCTGCTCGATGGTGTGCAGCAGTGAGTAGTGCGTGTGCGCCACGCCGGACCGATAGCCCGGCGTCACGTCCTTGGCGATGACGAGCGTCGCCACCTTGTTGTCGCCGGTCTGCTTGCCCTCGTCCCAGGTGATGAACAGCGGGGAGCCGGATTGCCACGCCGCGCTGGCCAGGATGCGCGGAACGAACTGTCGCAGGAAGGCATCTCCCT